>NZ_JAKJSN010000007.1:0-231646 GCF_050337005.1 Photobacterium japonica
TCGCCAGGCTTCAAATTTAAGATATTTGTTCTGAACGACAGGTATCGGATAAAACGAAAGTTTTATCTCCGTGTGGAGCGGTAGTTCAGTTGGTTAGAATACCGGCCTGTCACGCCGGGGGTCGCGGGTTCGAGTCCCGTCCGCTCCGCCACTTTATTCAGACACAGTTAAGTCTTTAAAACAACTACAGGGGTGTAGCTCCAATTGGCAGAGCAGCGGATTCCAAATCCGCGTGTTGGGAGTTCGAATCTCTCCACCCCTGCCACATTTAAAGCCTCAGCAGAAATGCTGGGGCTTTTTTACGTCTAGTGTTTTGTGGTGGTGAATATTTCTGTCATTGGCAGAGCCGCGGATTCCGCCATACCAACGATCAGCGCGTGTGGGCGTTCGAATCTCTCTACCCCTTACCACATTCAAGGCGCTAGCAGAAATGCTAGCGCCTTTTTCGTTTTTTACACTTAACTGGCAGAGTTGTAGATCTATCGATACCGAGTACTTGCATACTCTGTAAAAAGTGAGAAACGTCATGTAGTGTGATTTTTTACGGATACTGTGAGTGAGTACAAGAAAATGTATTTGCAGTTTGAGTGTGGATCAGTAGTATATTTACATGCACTAGGGGTGTAGCTCCAATTGGCAGAGCAGCGGATTCCAAATCCGCGTGTTGGGAGTTCGAATCTCTCCACCCCTGCCACATTTAAGGCCCTGATCGAAAGATCAGGGCCTTGCTCGTTTCTGGGATTTATAATTTTCGATGTTCTAATAAAAAAGCTTTCGTTTTGCAACGAGAGCTTTTTTGTTTCTGCGGTAAGGGTGTATGACGTTATAGGTTAGCTTTTCAGCATCAACTGATAACCAATAAAGCAGGCGGTAATACTCAGTGTGACGTTGAGTAAGATGTTCAGGCCAGCTTTGATGAAATCCCCTTGCTGCATCAGAATGACGTTGTCCATGGAAAAGGTTGAGAAGGTAGTGAGTGCGCCAAGAAAACCGAGTCCGATTAACGGGCGGGAAGGTACCGCCCCAATCATGCCTTGATTAAGGGCCGACATCATCAGTCCCATAATCAGCGATCCCACCACGTTCACAACGAGTGTGCCGTACGGAAAGCCACGCCCAAACAAGGATACACAGAATTCAGAAATGAGGTAGCGGGAGCAAGCACCAAACGCTCCACCAAGGGCGATTAGTCCCAGAAAAATGAACTGGTTCATTGGGATCTCATTCGATAAGTAAAGAATGCCATACTAATACCATGTTATGACGGTCACTATCACCTTCCGGCTGCGGTATTTTTGCAATCATTGATTGAGTTGTATATCGCCGTACCCACAAGGGTGTAGGCTGACAATTAGGTATAGCATGGCATTTCGCACATTGTTGAGATTAAAGGAGAGAATCATGGCGCTGTATCCCACAATTTTAGTGGCGGTTAACCCTGACGATAATGAAGCTCATCGCTTGGTAGTGAAAGCTGCGGTGGTCGCAGAGCAAAATAACGCCGAGCTGCATGTCGCCTTTGTCGAGCCGGGCATGGGAAATGTGAGTTTTGCAGATGCCGAACTTGAATTGGATGCCGCTCATGAGAGCCTTGAACATAAGCGCCAGCAGCAACTGATGGCATTGTCAGCGCAGTCCCCCTATCACGTGACGGGTATCCATCTCGCGAATGGTGATGTAATCAAGCATTTGATCGCGTTGACGGAGACGTTGGAAGCGAGTTTGGTGATCATCGGTTGCCGTAAGTCCGGCGTGCATTGGTTAGGGGATGTCGGCCATACCTTATCGCAGCATATTCGTGGCGATGTGCTGGTCTGCCAGTAATGAGATAAAATGAGAATGCAGTAGGGTTTGTGGATGATAGTCGGTGAAATCTCCGTTTCGGGTTGATGATGATAAATGGCTAATTTATACTCAATGCTCAACTTGTCGGAGTGCCCATGGGCTGAGACCGCATTGCGGGATCCGTAGAACCTGATCAGGCTAATACCTGCGAAGGGAACAAGAGAAAATTATCTTTTTTGTCATGTGCTTATATGTTGCCTCATACCTTATAAAGCCTGACTGCAGGATCAGATGATGCTATACCCCTACGTGTAGCCTCTTGTTTACGCACCCATCCGTCAAGCAACTTTCCCAAATGGATTAACAGGAAATTGCTATGTCGAATCGCAAACAAGCGAGACTGGAAGCGAAACAATTTATTGAATCATTGACGATTCAACCTTACCCCAATTCGCATAAAGTGTATGTCACGGGTAGCCGCGATGATATTCAAGTGCCGATGCGTGAAATCTGCTTAGCCGACAGTCTGGTCGGTGGCACGAAAGATGATCCCATTCTAGAGCCGAATGAACCCGTGCGGGTGTACGACACCTCTGGTTTCTATACCGATCCTAACCACGAGATTGATATTTACACCGGGTTACCTCAAATCCGTGAAGCGTGGATCACATCGCGCAGTGACACCGAATTGCTCGATGAACAAAGTTCGGCCTACTCCAAAGAGCGCCTATCAGATACTACGCTGGATGATCTTCGTTTTAGTGAACAAGCCCGTATTCGCCGTGCCAAACCTGGCACCAATGTCACCCAGCTACACTATGCCCGTAAAGGGGTGATCACCCCCGAGATGGAATACATCGCGATTCGAGAAAACATGGGGCGTGCCAAATACCGTGATGAGGTGTTAAACCAACAGCACCCAGGCATGGCATTTGGTGCTAACTTACCGGCCGAAATCACCCCCGAATTTGTGCGTCAGGAAGTCGCTGAAGGACGCGCCATTATTCCTGCCAACATCAATCACCCTGAATCTGAGCCGATGATCATCGGTCGCAACTTCCTCGTGAAAGTGAACGCCAACATTGGCAATTCTTCGGTCAGTTCTTCTATTGAAGAAGAAGTCGAAAAATTGGTGTGGTCGACCCGATGGGGGGGCGACACCGTGATGGATTTATCGACCGGCCGTAATATTCATGAAACCCGTGAATGGATCATTCGTAACAGCCCTGTGCCTATTGGGACCGTGCCCATGTATCAGGCGCTGGAAAAAGTGAATGGGGTAGCAGAGAACCTCAATTGGGACGTGTTTCGCGACACGTTGCTTGAACAAGCCGAGCAAGGGGTGGATTACTTCACCATCCATGCTGGTGTGTTGTTGCGTTATGTCCCCATGACCGCCAAGCGAGTGACCGGTATTGTGTCACGAGGCGGTTCCATCATGGCTAAGTGGTGTTTAGCTCACCATAAAGAAAGCTTCCTGTATGAGCACTTCCGCGAGATCTGTGAGATCTGTGCCCAATACGATATCTCCCTGTCACTGGGCGATGGCCTGCGTCCCGGTTCGGTGGCTGATGCCAATGATGAAGCCCAGTTCAGTGAGTTGCGTACCTTGGGTGAGCTGACCAAGATCGCCTGGGAATATGATGTGCAGGTGATGATTGAAGGCCCCGGTCATGTCCCCATGCACATGATCAAAGAAAACATGGAAGAGCAACTCAAGCACTGCCATGAAGCTCCTTTCTATACCCTCGGCCCTCTGACTACAGACATTGCACCGGGTTATGACCACATTACGTCCGGGATTGGCGCAGCGATGATTGGTTGGTACGGCTGTGCCATGCTGTGTTATGTCACCCCGAAAGAACATTTAGGCCTACCGAATAAAGAAGACGTCAAAGTAGGGCTTATCACGTACAAGCTGTGTGCCCATGCGGCAGACTTAGCCAAAGGTCATCCCGGCGCGCAGGTGCGTGACAATGCGTTATCGAAAGCGCGCTTTGAATTCCGCTGGGAAGATCAGTTTAACCTCGGTTTAGATCCTGAAACGGCACGTGCTTACCATGATGAAACCCTGCCGCAAGAGTCGGGCAAAATCGCTCACTTTTGCTCGATGTGTGGACCGAAATTCTGTTCGATGAAAATTTCGCAGGAAGTGCGTGAATACGCCAAAGATTTGGATCAACAAGCCGCCAAAGCGGTAGCTATTGAGGTGATGGACGATTCGGCGGTGGCGATTCAGCAGGCTGGTATGCAGCAGATGTCGGAGACATTCAAAGCCCGAGGCAGTGAGCTTTATCACCCTGCTAAAGAGGATAGCTAATGAACACCATCTGTTTACCCGATCACCTGACGCCGTTGTTGATGCACCTTGAGCCATTATTGGCTGCCGCTGATCATTATCAGCTGGGCGAGCCGGTGCATCTGGCATGGAGTGAATCGGCAGTGGTAGACATGGATGTGGACGGGCGTCGTTTCAGTGTGGCGTTTGACGCGACACAGCCCGTCAATAACGAGGATGGACGATATGTTTACGTGGTGCGTGACCAATGGCTGGCCCCGTACCCGACATTGGCCGAGATCCAGCAGCAAGTTGCCATCTCATCGCACCTTGTGGTGTGTGGCTTGCCGACCGACAGCGGCTGTGTTGATGTGTGGCACCACGACGGTGAAGCGCGTGCGGTGTATTGCCATCATACTGGCGGCAGTGATGCTCAGCGCGCTATGTTGTTGGCCGCCTTAGCATTGGACTATCCCTTAGAGGATGCGGTGACCTTGGCGCGCGCTTATGCGCGTCGGTATGTGTTTGAGACAGACGGTGACGCTGGCGGTACATGGCCAGTGGATCGCCGTTTGTTTCCGCGTCCGTTAACGGCGAATCACGCCGAGGTTGATGCGTTGGGCTGGCAGTATACCGAAGTGGCTGTGGCGGCTTTTGCTCCTGTGGATCGCTCCAAGTTAGCGCTGTATCCCGTGGTCGATTCGGCAGAATGGGTGGAGCAGTTGCTGACATGCGGTGTCATGACTACCCAACTGCGGATCAAAGATCCCCTCGCTCCGGCGTTATCGTCGCAAATTGCCCGTATTGTGGCTGCGGGCTCCTCGCATCAGGCACAAGTGTTTGTGAATGATTACTGGCAACTGGCGATCGATCATGGCGCGTACGGGGTGCATTTGGGACAGGAAGATTTGACCACCGCCGATCTCGCCGCGATTGCGGCTGCGGGTCTGCGTTTAGGCCTCTCAACGCACGGTTACTATGAAATTCTGCGTGCGGCCGAATTCTCGCCGAGCTACATCGCGCTGGGCCATATCTTTCCAACGACCACCAAAACCATGCCGTCCAAGCCGCAAGGGCTCAACCGCTTGGCGCTGTACCATAAACTGATCGGCGACGCGTTCCCCACCGTGGCGATAGGCGGGATTGATTTGTCACGCGTTGAGAAAGTGTGGCGCACCGGTGTTAGCAGTGTTGCTGTGGTACGCGCCATTACCCAAGCCGACGATCCGGCACTCGCGGTCGCTGCATTTCAGCAGGTGTTGGTGCGCGAGCATAAAGGAGTTCCCGACCATGCTCAGTGATCAGGCGTTCTTACGTTACAGCCGACAGATCATGTTGCCGGAGGTCGGCGAGCAAGGACAGGTCAATCTCACACAGGCCAACGTGTTGATTGTGGGAGCCGGCGGTTTAGGTTCGGCAGCTGCGTTGTATTTGGCTGGCGCTGGTGTGGGTCAATTGGTGATTGCTGATGATGATCACCTTGAGGCTTCTAACTTGCCGCGTCAGGTACTTTATCGGGAAACCGATGTGGGCTTGCCGAAAGCCGAGCAAGCCGCCGCACAATTGCGGGCGCTCAATCCGCTCGTGCGAGTACGTGCGGTGAATGCCCGTTTGGCCGCTGAACGTTTAGCCATGGAAGTGGCACAGGCCGATGTGGTGCTTGATTGTTCGGATAACCTGGCAACCCGTCATGCGGTGAACCGTGCGTGTTATGCGACGCATACTCCCTTGATTTCGGGGGCCGCGATCCAGTGGCAAGGGCAGTTAATGGCGTTTGATTTTCGCCACGGTCACGGGCCATGTTACCACTGTGTGTTTCCGTTGGCGGATCAGGCGCAAGACACCCCGCAAAACTGCAGTACCGGTGGGATCATCGGCCCCGTCGTGGGCAATATCGGTACCCTGCAAGCGTTGGAAACCCTCAAACTGCTGACTGGCGCGGGAGAGGGGAGCTTCTCCCGTCTCCAACACTTTGATGGCCTGACCCTGCACTGGCAATCTTTTCATTTCACGCAAGATACGTCGTGCCCGGTGTGTGGCCCGTCCGTGTCAAAAGAGAGCAATGTTGATGTCGACAATTACGTTAAAGGTTAATGATAAAGCCGTGGCGGTACCGGAAGGGCTCAGCATCACGGCGTTGCTGGAACATTTAGGGATGCCGCTACAGGCCACGGCCATCGCGGTGAATGAAGAGATTGTCTCGCGTCCGGTGTGGGAGACAACGGCCTTGAGTGACGGGGATCGTATTGCCCTGTTTCAAGCGATTGCAGGAGGATGAGATGTTAACGATTGCAGATAAAACCTTCTCTTCACGCCTATTCACAGGCACAGGGAAGTACGCGAACCGCCATACCATGGCGTCATCGATTATCGCTTCGGGCTCTGAATTGGTCACTATGGCGCTCAAGCGTGTGGATATCGACAAGCGGGACGATGACATTCTCGCCCCCTTAATCGAAGCGGGGGTGAACCTGCTGCCCAATACGTCTGGGGCGAAGAATGCCCAAGAGGCGGTGTTTGCTGCCAAGTTGGCTCGTGCGGCATTGGGCACCAACTGGTTGAAGTTGGAAATTCACCCGGATCCGAAATACCTGATGCCCGATCCGATAGAAACCCTGAAAGCGGCTGAGATGCTGGTGCGCGAAGGCTTCATTGTCTTGCCATATTGCCATGCCGACCCGGTGTTGTGTAAGCGGCTAGAAGAAGTCGGCTGTGCGGCCGTGATGCCTCTGGGCGCGCCGATTGGCACCAACAAAGGGCTGGCATCGCGTGATTTTCTCGAAATCATCATCGATCAGGCGCGGGTGCCGGTGATTGTGGATGCCGGTATCGGGGCGCCGTCCCATGCGGCAGAAGCGATGGAAATGGGCGCTGATGCCGTCTTGGTAAACACGGCGATTGCTGCAGCTGCCGATCCAATTGTGATGGGGCGAGCGTTTAAGTTGGCAGTGGAAGGCGGGCGCATGGCGTATGAGGCTGGGCTGGCAGGGACGGTGAATCAAGCCATCGCTTCCAGTCCCTTAACGGCCTTTTTGGATCAGCCAGCATAAAGGAGCGTGCGATGAGTTTTGTCGATGTGTGGCAGCGGCTGGAGTGGGACGATATTCGCCTGTCTATCTACAGCAAGACAGCGGCGGATGTGGAGCGGGCCCTGCGCAAGCCCAAGCGCGACTTGGAGGATTTCAAAGCCCTGATCTCACCAGCGGCGGAACCTTACCTTGAGCAAATGGCGCAGCAGTCAGCGGCCCTGACCCGCAAACGGTTCGGTCATACCATGTCTTTTTATGTCCCGCTCTATTTGTCGAACCTGTGTGCCAATGCGTGTACCTATTGCGGATTTTCCATGGAGAACCGGATTAAGCGACGTACATTGAATGTGGCCGAGATTGAGCGCGAATGCGCGGCGATCAAAGCGATGCAGTTTGACAACATCTTGCTGGTGACCGGAGAACATGAGCGCAAAGTCGGGATGGACTATTTCCGTGAGGCCTTGCCCGCGATTAAATCGCAGTTCAGTTATTTGGCGATGGAAGTGCAACCGCTGGATCAGGCCGAATACGCTGAGCTGAAAACCCTCGGGTTAGATGCCGTGATGGTTTATCAGGAAACCTACCATGCCTCGACGTATGCGGAGCATCATCTGCGGGGCAATAAGATGGATTTCCACTATCGGTTGGACACGCCGGATCGCTTGGCCCGTGCGGGGATCGATAAAATCGGTATTGGTGCCTTGATTGGACTGGATGAGTGGCGCACGGATTGCTTCTTTGTCGCGGCGCACTTGGCGTATCTGGAACGCACTTACTGGCAGACCCGTTATTCCATTTCATTTCCGCGTTTGCGCCCGTGTGAAGGGGGGTTGCAGCCGAAATCCATCATGACAGACCCTCAATTGGTGCAGCTGATTTGTGCCTTTCGGTTACTGAATCCGGAAGTGGAGTTGTCATTATCGACCCGTGAATCCGCGCACTTTCGCGATAACGTGTTGCCTTTGGGGATCACGTCTATGTCGGCAGGATCGAAAACCCAGCCAGGCGGGTACGCGGATGGCGAGCCAGAGCTGGAGCAATTTGCGATCAGTGATGAACGCTCTGTGGCCAAGGTGGCGGAAGCGGTCAAGCAGCACGGGTTTGAAGTGGTGTGGAAGGATTGGCATCACGCTTATTCGGGATAACTGCCTGAGTAACGAAGTCAGCATAAAGAAAAACGCCCGTGCAAGACGGGCGTTTTGTTTTACTCTGTTTCTATGTGGCTTGCTGATTTACTGCTCTTGGATGAGCGGCTTAGCGGCTTAGCGGTGCGGTCGCTTGTTCAAGCCATCCCAAGTCGTCGCCTTCAAGGGCTGGGCTGATCGCCGCAAAGACTGTCTCATGGTAGCGGTTCAACCAAGCCAGTTCGCTGTCTGTCATCAAGGCGACGTCCACCAAGCGACGATCAATCGGCGCACGGGTCAGTGATTCAAAGCCCATGACATGTCTGTCGCCCGCGGTTTCAATCTCGACCACCAACTCCAGGTTTTCGATACGAATGCCGAACGCGTCAGCGCGGTAGTAACCCGGCTCGTTAGACAAGACCATGCCTGGTAGCAGTGCCGTTGGGTTGTATACCTTGGCGATACGCTGCGGGCCTTCATGCACACTCAAGAAGTGGCCGACGCCGTGGCCAGTGCCGTGGTCGTAATCAAACCCGTATGCCCACAGATGTTGACGCGCTAAGGCATCCAACTGTGAGCCAGTGGTTCCCGCAGGGAAGCGAGCTGACGCCAAACCAATGTGGCCTTTTAACACCAAGGTAAAGGTCTGCTTCACCTCATCCCCCGGCGTGCCGATCGCGATAGTACGGGTGATATCGGTGGTGCCGTCTGGGTACTGGCCGCCTGAATCCACCAAGTAAACATTGTCCATTTCCAACACGCTTGGTGTCGGTTGGTTCAGGTGGTTGTAGTGACACATCGCGGCGTTGCCGCCTGCCGCGGAGATAGTATCAAAGCTGACATCGGTACAGCTGCTGTCGAGCGTACGGAATTGCCACAGTTGATCGGACAAGGTGCCTTCATCAAGCAGGTTGCCTTGTGCCACTTGGCGATCAACCCAAGCGAGGAATTTTGATACCGCCACGCCATCACGTACGTGACAGGCTATCATGCCCGCGATTTCAGTGGCGTTCTTCGCCGCTTTTGGTAGCAAGCAAGGATCGGCTGCTTCAATCAATGTGGCGTTGGCTGCACGCAGAACCTGACTGGCCCACGCATTGCTGGTGGCCGGATCGACCAACACCGCTTTGCCGCCTAATTGCTGCAGGGCCGCTTCCAAGGCTTCAGGGGCTTGGACGCGTACGCCGTCACCGACATGGTTGGTAAACTCTGCGGGCAGGCGAGCAGGATCGATAAAGAAATCGACGCTGGCATCGGCATGGATGATGGCCGTCGACAGCAGTACAGGCAGGCTTGGGACATCGCTGCCACGCACGTTCAATAGCCAGGCAATGCTGTCGAGCTGAGTCAGTAGCGCGGCATCGGCCTTTTGCTTGGTGACGTTCGCAGCGATTTGCTGGCGTTTATCCGCACTGCTTTGGCCGACAAAATCCAGCCCCATCAGTTTGGCATTTGACAGCGTCGCAGCAGGGCGGTCATGCCAGAATAACTCGATAGGGTTGTCGTCAATGCAGACCAGCTCCAGTTCACTGGCCACCATGGCGGTGTGGCGGGTCAGCCATGCGCTGCTGTGCAGGCGGGCATCAATGGCCACTTTGCTGCCCGCTGGCAGGTGATCCAAGGCCCATTGCATTGGCGGCTCATCAATCAGGTGGCGGTATTCGTAGATGTCGCCCGGGACTTGCTTGCGCACTTGTACCACGTAGCGGCCATCAACAAACATGGCGGCACTGTCGCGCGCGATCACCGCCATACCCGCTGAGCCGGTAAAGCCGGTCGCCCAGTGCAGGCGCTCGTTATGGTCGGGAATGTACTCCCCGAGGTATTCATCTTCGTGGGGGATCAGTAGGGCATCCAGCTGGTTGTCAGTCAACCACTGGCGGATCTGCGCTACGCGTTGTGCGATATTGGTTTGCATGTGCTTTATTCCTTTCACTTGTCACCGTCCCTGTGACGGCATGGATGCCAGCCTGAAGAGTTAACCGTTCCCGTAAAGGCCGCTGTGTAGCCGCATGAAAAGGCTTAACTGTTCAGGCTGATCGTACTACGTTAGCGTGTTTGCTCAGTGGCTGCAATTGGTGGGCAGTGAAATCCTGTTTACAGCGTAGCAACAGCAATGGAACGGGCTGGATTTATCCACTGTGGCCTGATGTGATGCCAAAGGGGGCACTGAAGAGAGAAGGACATGCTGGCGTGGTGAGGGAGGAATTGAGAAAGGATAGTGATATTCCAAAAAGGAAATCGTGACTTGAATATAAACCATTTCTATTCATATCAGGTTCGACGTAGACTGCCGCCATTCTTCACTCGGACACCCCTGAGCCATCACTATGCAATCAAATCCGCAGCCCACTCCCTTATCCTCTTCCGCTGGCCCGACCGGTGCCAAGTTGGTCACCTTGATGGTGATATTGGTGCTTTTCAGCCCATTGGCGATTGATATTTACCTGCCCGCATTCCCTGCGATGGCAGATACCTTTGCCGTGGATACGACCCGCGTGCAAGACACGATTACGTGGTTCATGTTCAGTCTGGGTCTCGGCCAATTGTTAGCCGGGCCTTTAGCTGACCGTTTTGGTCGTCGTCCGATCGCCCTTGGCGGGATCCTGATTTACGGCGTGAGTGCCACGTTGGCGTATATGGCACAAAGCCTCGACATGTTGCTGGTGGCCCGTTTGCTGCAAGGCTTCGGCGCCTGTGCGACGTCGGTGGCGGCGTTCTCAGCGGTGCGTGACAGCTTCGGTCCCGAGAAAAGCGGCCGCATGATCAGCTACCTGAACGGTGCAATCTGCTTTATTCCCGCGTTGGCGCCACTGTTGGGCACGTGGCTGACGCATCATTTCGGCTGGCGCTCAAACTTCAGTTTCATGGCGGGTTTTGCCATTGTCGCCGGTCTGTTGATTGTGCTGCAGTTCAAAGAGACGCGTCCAGCGACCACCGACGTGTCAGGCTCGACGATCAGCTTATCTCGTTACCTGTCGGTACTGCGTGAACCGACCTTCTTGTTCCATGCCTCGCTGTGCATGTTGGCGATGTCCGTGATCCTGGCGTACGTCACTTCTGCCCCAGTGTGGTTGATGATGGAACTGGGCCAAGACATGAACCAATTTACCGTGTGGTTTGGCGTGAATGCCGCCTTGAATATTCTGGCGTGTATGGTTGCCCCGAAATACATGGATCGCTTTGGTTCGCGCACCACTCTGAGCACCGGCTTGCTGATCTTGTTGGTGGCGGGCGGCTTGATGCTGGTGATGAGTCATATTCACGCCGCGTGGGCGTTCATGGTACCGATTTTCCTTTCATCGTTTGGTTTTGCCTTTGTATTGGGCTCCTCGGCCGGTAAAGCGTTGGCGCCGTTTGGTGACCGCGCCGGTACTGCCGCCGCCTTGCTGGGTTTATTCCAGATGAGCGGGGCGGGTGTGATGGTCAGCTTGACCCAGCGTTTGGATCTGACACCACCAAATTTGATGGTGCTGCAAATGTGGCTACTGATCCCGGGGCTGATTTTGCTGTGGAGCCGTTTGGGTCGCCGTTGGCATGCACCCGTTACTGCATAAGGCGCACTACACAGACATCGATAAGTTTCAATAATAAGACGCTTCAGCTCAAAAGGCGCAGGGTCTCGACAACCCGGATACTTCTTTGCCTGCCACGTAAGTGGCAGGCTTTTTTATGTCTGGTGCCGAGCAGAAAGATTACGCAGCAGAAGAGGGATCGGCGGTCGCGTCTTTCTTGTTTTTACTTTTGCCTTTCCATTGCTGGATCACTAAGCCACAGATGATCAGGGCCAAGCCAACCAGCGTTGACGGGTAGATCTGCTCGCCGATAATGGTGGCTAAGAGCATCAGAGAGATAAACGGCGAGATGAAGATCAGGTTGCTGATCCGTGCCGTATTGCGGGTCAGCTTGAGTGCATTGATCCACAACACGAACGTGATCCCCATTTCAAACAGACCCACATAACTCACCGCTGCCCAGCCTTGCCAAGGCACGTCCCCCCAGCCGCCGTGATACAGGCTCAGACCGATCGAAAAGGGTAACGAGACCAAGAACCCCAGAAATACACCGAGTACCGGATCCGCCTGATTTTTGGTATTCAAAATCCAATACATCGCCCACAGCAAGGTAGACAGCAACGCCAGCGCTACGCCCATCGGGCTATCAAACTGCAATGCCATGACATCGCCTTTGGTGGCAATCACGACCACGCCCAGATACCCCAGCAAACAGGCCATCCAATCTTGCTTACGGATTTTCTGCCCAAGGAACACCGCCGCCATCAAGGTTAAGGTGATCGCCCAGCTGTAATTCAACGGTTGTGCTTGTGAGGCGGGCAGCAGCTCATAGGATTTGAACAGTACCAAGTAGTAAGCAAACGGATTAATGAGCCCGAGCAGTAAATAATACAGCGGGCGCGCTAGGAAGGTGCGGCTGAGTAGGTGAAGCTTGCCTTGGTAGAGGGCGATTGCCAACAGCGCCAAAGCGGACACCACACTGGCGGCAACCAGCATTTGTACCGGCGAGAAATAGTTCAGGGTAATTTTAAACGCAGTGGCCACCGTCGACCACAAGAGGACGGCCGATAAGCCGTACCCGAGCGCATAACGTTCGTTCATTGTTCATCCATAATCAAGTGCGACCGGGGCAGCGATGCCACGGGGTGGGATCGGTTAGAAAGTCAGTGTATGCGATTGTCTAAAGGGCGGCTAGCACCTCACAGAGTCAATGTAATATTTTGCAGAACAGCGACTGTTATCCCATGGATTGCGACTGGACATTCATCCAGTATCCCCTTAGCCTTGATAGATGAAAATACGGCGTGATCGCGCCTGAAAAAACAATGAGTCAGGATAAAAAACATGATCAATGAGTGGCTGTCCGGATATGGATGGGTGGTAGTGGCTGGGGTGTCGTGCACGGCACTGGCCAGTGCGATCACCGCATGGGTGATCAACACCCGATGGCAGCAGCAGATCCAACTGTTACAGCAGCAGGCCGACACCGATGTGTGTCTGGCTCAGAGCCGCGAGGAGCACTGCCAAAGCCAATTGCATGAGCGCAACCAAGAGCTGGATGAGATGGACGTGGAGCGCGATCGCCTGACGGCAGAATTGCGCCAGATGCACGGCCGTTTAGCGGCGGCACTCGAAAAAATGCGCCATTTCGAGGCGCTGAAAAATGAAAAAACCTATCTGACCGAACAACTCGAGAATGCCCGTATGGCCAACGCTGGATTGGAAGCGGATTTGCGTGAACAAGAAGCCCGCCACTTTGAAGAGCAAAAAGCCGCAGACGAGAAAATCGCCCTGCTGGAAAATGCCGAAGAGCGCCTACGGATTCAGTTTGAGAGTTTAGCCAACCGCTTGTTTGAGCAGAAAAGCCGTACCGTTGATGAGCAAAACCGGATCAGCATGCACGGCCTGTTGGGCCCGTTGCGTGAACAGTTGGAAGGGTTCCGCAAACAGGTGAATGACAATTTCAGCCAGGAAGCGCGTGAACGTCATACGCTGGTGCATGAGATCAACAACCTCAAACAACTCAATGAACAGATGGCCCGTGAAGCCGTTAACCTGACCCAAGCCCTGAAAGGCGACAACAAAGCGCAAGGGAATTGGGGCGAAGTCGTATTGGCACGCGTCTTGAGTGAGTCAGGCTTGCGCGAAGGCCACGAATACCAAACGCAGGTCAGTTTAGAAAATGAAGACGGCAAACGTTATCAGCCGGATGTGATCGTCCACCTGCCACAAAGCAAAGACGTGGTGGTCGATGCCAAAATGTCACTGGTGGCGTACGAGCGTTACTTCAATGCCGAGACCTTGGCCGAGCAAGAGTTGGCGCTGGGCGAGCACATCGCCTCGGTACGCAGCCACATTCGCGGCCTGAGCCGTAAGGACTACCATCAGCTGCACGGGGTCGAAAGCCTCGATTATGTCTTGATGTTCATTCCGGTTGAGCCCGCGTTTCAGTCGGCCGTTGCCGCCGATCCGCGCTTGATCCGTGATGCGATGGATCAAAACATCATGCTGGTCAGCCCGACCACCTTGCTGGTGGCACTGCGTACCATCAGTAACCTGTGGCGAAACGAGCGCCAGAATCAGAATGCCAAACAGATCGCCGAACGTGCCAGCAAGTTGTATGACAAGCTGCGCCTGTTTGTGACGGACATGGAAGGGGTGGGGGCTTCGTTAGAGAAAGCCAACCAAAGCTACCAAGGGGCGATGAATAAACTGGTGACGGGGCGTGGCAACGTGATCCGCCAAGCGGAAGGGTTCCGCCAATTGGGCGTAGAAGTGAAACGCGATATTACGCCACTGCTGGTGGAGCGAGCCATGTTGGGTGCGGCAGATGTGCCTGAACTCGATAGGCCAAAGAGCGATGTGTCGAAGAGTGAGGCGCCAAAGCATGATGTACCACTGAACGGTGGCCCCAAGAATGACATGCCGGAGATCAAGGTACCGAAGAGCGATACGCCGAATCACCTTGCTGCCTTGTCGACGACGCGTCCGGCGCCAGCACCTGCTGCGCACAGTCAGGTCTTACACCACACCTTGCGCCATGCGGTGCGTTTTGGGGAAGACGGTCAAGTGGCTCAGCATCCCGGCTCGGACGAGGTCGATAAATGATTAAATCTTGGGCTTTGAGCAAAGGACAACCATCAAGTACACTAGGCCGGTAATTGACAAATAGTTAACCATGACGGAATGAACATGACGGACACCACACAAGATACGACCCATTTTGGCTATCGTACCGTAGCCAAGGATCAAAAGGCGGAGCTGGTCGCGGAAGTTTTTCACTCTGTTGCCGCCAAGTACGACATCATGAACGATCTGATGTCGATGGGGGTTCACCGGGTCTGGAAGCGATTTACTATCGATTGCAGTGGTGTACGCCGCGGTCATAAAGTGCTGGATTTAGGCGGCGGTACCGGCGATCTTACTGCGAAATTCTCCCGTATTGTGGGTGATGGCGGACAAGTGATCTTAGCCGATATCAACAACTCCATGCTGAAAGTGGGTCGCAGTAAACTGCGAGACTTGGGCGTGGTCGGCAATGTCGGTTACGTGCAGGCGAATGCCGAAGAGTTGCCGTTTCCGGATGACTTTTTTGACTGTATTACCATCAGTTTCTGTTTACGTAACGTGACCGATAAAGACAAAGCCTTACGCTCGATGTACCGCGTACTGAAGCCGGGCGGCCGCTTACTTGTGCTGGAATTTTCCAAGCCAATCCTTGAGCCGTTGTCGAAAGTGTACGATGCGTATTCGTTCCACCTGTTGCCAAAAATGGGTGAAATCATTGCCAACGACAGCGAAAGCTACCGTTACCTGGCGGAATCGATTCGCATGCATCCTGACCAAAATACGCTGGAAAGCATGATGCAAGACGCCGGTTTCGAGCAAACCAATTATTACAACCTGACGGGCGGCATTGTTGCCTTGCACCGTGGTTATAAGTTCTGAGGATCCTATGCCGGTTGATGCGTTAGTCACGGGGGCGATTGAGACCTCACTCAACACCCTGATCAAAGAAGACGAAGACAGCCAACGCCGTCTCGCCCGTCTGCGTGGCAAGATCATCCGCGTCAAGCTCAATGAGTTTGGCAAGCAGTTGGTGTTTGTTTTCAGCCAGCAGATTGATGTGCTGGGTGCGTACGAGGGTGAGGCCGATTGCGAATTGGCATTGAACCTCTCGGTATTGCCAGAATTGCGCCAGCAAGCCAACTTGACCCAGCTGATCAAAGCCGACAAGTTATCGATTGATGGGGATGTGCAGTTGGCACAACAGTTCTCGACGTTGCTGAGTGGCCTGAAGCCGGACGTGGAAGAGAAGCTGTCTCATTACACCGGTGATATCGTCGCCCATACGTTAGTCAGTGGAGCCAAACAAGGCGTACGCTGGGTACAAAAGGGTGTCGAGCGTCATCAACGTTACGTGGCCGAAGTGATCACCGAAGAGTGGAAACTGGCGCCGCAAGCGTTGGAAATCGCCTATTTTGCCGATCAAGTGGATGACTTGAAGAGTGACGTGGCCCGCTGTGAAGCCCGTTTGAACCGTTTACTTGAGCAGAGCGCCTCATGATTGCGTATGCCGAATTAAAACGGCTTTACCAGATCACCGCCGTGCAATTACGCTACGGATTGGATGAACTGCTGCCTGACGACCCACGCTTGCGTTTGCCGAAAACGGCGCGCCGTGGTTTGTACTGGCTCAAGAACCAACATCCCGAGAAACCCTTGGGTGAGCGCCTGCGTTTAGCCCTGCAAGAGCTCGGGCCGGTGTGGATCAAATTCGGTCAGATGATGTCGACCCGTCGGGATCTGTTCCCGCCGCACATCGCAGACCAATTGGCCTTGTTGCAAGATCAGGTCGCGCCGTTTGATGGCAAGTTGGCCAAGCAGCAAATGGAAGCCGCGTTAGGCGGGCCATTGGAAACCTGGTTTGATGACTTTGATGAAACGCCGTTAGCGTCTGCGTCCATCGCGCAGGTGCACACTGCCACCTTGCGTGAAAATGGGGCAGAAATTGTCCTCAAGGTGATCCGTCCCGACATTTTGCCAGTGATCCAAGCCGACATTAAGCTGATGTACCGCATGGCCAGTTTACTGTCCAAAATGCTGCCAGAAGCGCGCCGTTTGCGCCCGATGGAAGTGGTGCGTGAGTACGAGAAAACCTTGCTCGATGAGCTGAACCTGATGCGTGAAGCTGCCAACGGGATCCAGCTGCGTCGCAACTTTGAAGACAACCCGATGCTCTACGTGCCAGAGGTTTACACCGACTTAAGTCGAGAAAACCTGTTGGTGATGGAGCGTATTTACGGG
Source organism: Photobacterium japonica (assembly GCF_050337005.1). Lineage (NCBI taxonomy): Bacteria > Pseudomonadati > Pseudomonadota > Gammaproteobacteria > Vibrionales > Vibrionaceae > Photobacterium > Photobacterium japonica. The sequence goes on from NZ_JAKJSN010000007.1 coordinate 17,039, forward strand.
ATCCAGGTGTCGGATGTTGACGCATTGATCGCCAACGGCACCGATATGAAACTGCTATCAGAAAATGCCGTCACCATCTTTTTCACACAGGTGTTTCGTGACAGCTTCTTCCATGCAGATATGCATCCGGGGAATATTTTTGTCGCGCGGGAAAATCCACAAAATCCGCAGTGGATAGCGTTAGATTGTGGTATTGTCGGCACCCTAAACCGGGAAGATAAGCGTTATTTGGCCGAAAACCTGCTGGCGTTTTTCAATCGCGACTACCGCAAAGTGGCGGAATTGCACGTCGATTCAGGCTGGGTACCGAAAGATACCAATGTCGATGAATTCGAGTTTGCCATTCGCACGGTGTGTGAGCCGATTTTTGAAAAGCCACTGGCAGAAATCTCTTTTGGGCATGTATTGCTGAATCTGTTTAATACCGCGCGTCGCTTCAATATGGAAGTGCAACCGCAACTGGTGTTACTGCAGAAAACCCTGTTGTACGTAGAAGGGCTTGGTCGTCAGTTGTATCCGCAGCTTGATCTGTGGGACACCGCCAAACCGTTCTTAGAAGACTGGATGTCGCGTCAGGTCGGCCCGCAAGCCGTGATTGATGGAGTCAAAAGCCGTGCACCGTTCTGGGCTGAAAAGCTGCCGGAATTGCCGGAATTACTCTATGACAGCTTGCGTCAGGGCAATACGCTGAATCAGCGGATCGATACCCTCTATGATCATTTCATGGAGAATCGCCGCCATCAGGGCCAGGCACGGTTCCACTTTGGCATTGGTGCAACGTTGGTTGTATGTTCTGCCATACTTTTGAGTAATCATATGGACACTTATGCAGCCGGCTGTGCTGTAACGGGTATCACGTTTTGGTTACTTGGGTGGCGTGCTTGTCGCAAATAGGCGGTAAAGTGAGCGCCCGACACAAAAAACGTTTTGTTATCAACCACAATAAGCTGAGGTAAAACAAGCATGGGTGGTATTAGTATTTGGCAATTGCTAATCATTGCACTGATCATTGTGCTTCTATTCGGAACCAAAAAACTACGCAGTATGGGTGGTGATTTGGGTTCGGCGGTCAAAGGCTTCAAAAAAGCGATCAGCGATGATGAGCCAGCCGCGAAGAAAGACGCCGAAGCTGACGCAGACTTCGATCAGAAGAAACTGACTGAACAGCAGCAGACTGAGCAGGCTCAAAAGAGCCAAAAAGACAAAGAGCAGGTTTAACGCGTGTTTGATATCGGGTTCTGGGAATTAGTACTGATCTCCGTCGTGGGATTGGTGGTACTGGGGCCGGAACGCCTACCTGTCGCGATCCGTTCGGTATCGCGTTGGGTAGGAGCTGCTCGGAATATGGCGAACTCAGTGAAGGATGAACTGTCGCAGGAGCTAAAACTCCAAGAGCTGCAGGAAAACCTGAAAAAAGCTGAGCAAATGGGGATGAAAGATCTCTCGCCTGAGCTAAAGGACTCTGTTGACGAGCTGAGAAAAGCAGCGGCAGACGTACAGCGTCCTTATGCAGAGAAAAAAGATGAGCAGCCCTCGGTGACGACCTCTCACAAGCAGGATTAAATTACATCACTATGTCTACCGTTGAAGATACGCAACCGTTATTCAGCCATTTGATTGAGCTGCGTAACCGTCTATTGCGTTCCATTCTGAGTGTCATTGTGGTTTTTCTTGGTCTGGTTTGGTTTGCCAACGACATCTATACCTTCTTGGCCGCTCCCTTGGTAGAACGTCTACCAGAAGGGGCGACCATGATCGCAACGGATGTGGCTTCACCATTCTTTACACCAATTAAGCTCACCTTGGTGACCTCGGTTTTTGTTGCTGTACCCATGATTTTGTATCAGGTTTGGGGCTTTGTCGCACCGGGTTTGTACAAGCATGAGCGCAAGCTGATCATGCCGTTGTTAGCATCCAGTTCGCTGCTGTTTTATGCCGGCGTCTCGTTTGCTTATTTTGTGGTTTTTCCGCTGGTCTTTGGTTTCTTTACCAGCATCGCCCCCGAAGGGGTGGAAGTGGCCACCGATATCGCGAGTTATCTCGATTTCGTTCTCGCGTTGTTTATGGCGTTCGGTATTGCGTTTGAAATTCCGGTGGCCATTCTGCTGCTGTGTTGGACCGGTGCGACTGATCCACAGAGCCTGCGTGAAAAACGGCCTTACATCATCGTCGCGGCGTTTGTTGTCGGTATGTTGTTGACTCCGCCTGATATCATCTCGCAAACCCTGTTGGCGATCCCAATGTGTTTGCTGTTTGAAGTGGGCTTGTTCTTCTCGAAATTCTACGTGCGCGATCACGAAGAAGAGGAAGACGAAGACATCGACTAAACCACGATGTAGAACGATAAAAAAAACCGGCCAAGGCCGGTTTTTTTGTGTCTGTTATTTGTCGCCTGTGAGCAAGCCTATCAGAAGAAGATGTGACCCATCAGCGCAATCACAGGCAGTGTCACCAAGGTACGCAGGATGAAGATCATGAACAGCTCCCACGGTTTCACTGGGATTTTACTGCCGATCAACAGTGCACCAATTTCTGACATGTAGATCAGCTGGGTTACTGACATCGCCGCAATCACAAAGCGGGTTAAATCGCTCTCAATGCCAGAGGCCAAAATCGACGGCAGGAACATATCCGCAAAACCCACCACAATGGTTTCAGACGCCGCAGCGGCATCCGGGATCTGCAATAACTCCAAGTATGGGATAAACGGCAGACCCATCAGGCTGAAGATCGGCGTATTCTCGGCAATCATCAATGCGGTAGTACCGATCGCCATCACCACGGGTAGCACACCGAAGATCATGTCAGCGGCATTTTTGATGCCATCCACCATCACGGCACGCAGGCTGGTGACTTCATTGGCTTTCGCCAGCGCTTGTTCCAGACCAAAGCTTACCACCGTGTGGCCAGCAGGCACCGCTTCAAGATCTTCTGTTAATGGCGTGCCATCAATGAAGCGATCTTTTTTCCAAGACAGTGGCGGTAAACGCGGCACGATCACCGCTGCTGCCAAGCCCGCCAGACATACCGTCAGGTAGAACGGGGCAAACATGTGTTCCAAGTTCACCTGCGCAATCACCACCAAGCTAAAGGTGATCGACACCGCCGTAAAGGTGGTACCAATGACTGCCGCTTCACGCTCGGTGTAGATCTTGCTTTCATACTGCTTGCTGGTCATCAACACGCCCACACTGCCATCACCCAACCAAGAGGCGATACAGTTCACCGCAGAGCGGCCTGGCAGGTTAAACAGCGGACGCATAATGCGAGTAAATAGTGCGCCAACAAACTCCAACAAGCCGAAGTTCAATAGCAAAGGCAGTAGCAAACCCGCGAACAGGAACACCGAGAACAGCACTGGCAATAGGTCATTCAGCACTAAGCCGCCCGTTGCGCCATCGCGGATCATCTCTGGGCCCACGCCGAAATACGTCAACAGCACGAACAACGCGCCCAGCTGCTGGACAATGAACCAAGGCAGTGACGGGTTCAGCAGGCCACTGAAAAAATGGCTCTTCAAAATGGCCTGTGGCTTGAAAATTTTGGTCACAATGGTCGCAGCCGCCGTCAGGCTGATCATGCCCGTGACCATCGTGGTCAGTGAGCCTTCAAACAACGCCTGCACCGATTTGGCCAGTATCGCGATAGGAATGGTTAACGAGTCTTGATAGTTAATGGGCGCCATAAACAAGAACACACCCAACAAAGAAGGGAGCACGAACATGAGCCAATTGGCAGGTGTAGGGCGCTTAACAGCGAGGGTTTGCTCTTGCATAGATCATCCAGTCAGTAACAGCATAATAAATTGACTATTCAACAAGTTTTATAACCATTCGCTACTAAAGTAGGAATGGGAAGGCGAATACTACAGGTAAAACCCAAGGGGTGGAATAGTAAATCGCGGAATGTGCTTTTTTATGCGAAATGAGTGCAAGAATACCCGTGATTGAGATTAATCATTCACTCGTGACTTCTTTATTGGGTGTGTTTATCGCCATTTAAGCTATTGATTGTGAGTGGCTTGTGCGTTTGTAAAGCGTGAACGTGCGGGGAGGCGGAGTGGTGAATAGGCGGGTGATGCTGATCAATAGTGATAGGATGGTGAGTTACAGGCTGACACGGTAAAAATGGGAAACCGGTTTCAATAATGAAAGAGACTGGGGTCTTGCATCGGATTGCGCGCAAGGAGTCGTTATACTGCGATGTTTTCTTTCACATGTAAGGAATGCATGTGAGCGCGGGCTTAGGAGAGCGTATGCAATTGTTCGGAAAGGTTGTGGTGTTTATCACAGTGTTGTTGTCATTCATCAATACGATGTCAAAGAGCCCATCGGTAAATGCCTGGTTAAACGGTGAATCGCGTGATCTTAGTTTTGGCTATGTAGCGTTAGTTTTTGCAATCATCGTAGGGGTCTTCATCGCCTTGTTGGGTTTGGCGATTTGGTTATCAAAAATTCTTAAGCCTGCGCAGGACGAAATCAATAAAAAGAAAGAACTTATTCGAGCTTATCAGCAAAACGATTCCGACCAAACAAAGAAATAGCACAGTATGAAATGGAAAAGAAAAGGGAAGCCACTGCTTCCATTTTTTATATTCAGTGTTGTAACGGTTACTGAACGACAACAAAAAATGGGGAAACGGGTTGAAGGCATGATAGAAGATATCCTCGATGTGGTGATCTGTCCGCGAAATTAAAAATATAGATTGATATATTGCAAAACGCATGGAAAGCGTGGCGCATAATCATACACACAAGGAGGTTCATCATGATCATACATAAACCGTGTTGCCAAATTTTTGGTAGAGGATTTTATTGGTTAGCCGTTATGTTTCTCGTGTTTTTATCTTCTATGGTACAGGCTGATTCAACTTTTTCGGATGATGCATTTAAATCCAATGATGTTAAACATGTTTTAGATTTTGTTAAATCACAAGGATTAACTGAAAATCCAGGAGTTTTTATTGAAGGAATAAATGCTAATTCTATACCTAGATTGCCATTCTATAATTTAAATAGAAAACATAAATTAGTCACCTCAAGAGTGGAGCTTTCAGGAAAAGGAGAATATTACTTTTCTAGGTACAGATATTATATGATTCTGAACCAATTACATGAAATAACGCATTTAAATTTACCRATTAACAAGTCATTTCATGCAAGTTTCTTTTCAAAATTAAATAGTTTGAAGTTTTTAGGTTTGGATGTCATGACGGAACAGGATGTAACTATTGACTTAGCTAATAACAATAACCTGAAAGAACTATATTTATCAAGAGGTGTAATATCTAATTYAATACTTCCTATAGATAGTAACCTCGAGTTGATAGGGACACTATCTGGCGATTATAAATCCATGTCAAATGTTGAAAAGCAAAGTAAGTTAAAAGTGTTGGCAGTGAATTCCGATGTGAAAAATATTGAGAGATTAAGTGTTAATAATCCGATGGAATATTTAAGCTTTTCTGGGGAAGGTGTTTTGGATATAGACCCATCAAAGTTCACTAGTTTATATTATCTATATATTTCAGATGGGGTGACTGTCAGTGAATTTAACCCAGGTAATCTCAGGAAGCTAAAATCATTAATACTTGGCGATAAGGTTTATGTCGGAAACATTAATGTTCCTCCTTCTTTAGAGTTGTTTGAATTTTCTGGACAGGTTAATTATAAAATACCTAACTTGTCTAAACTAACAAAACTTAAAGATCTTATAATAGAGCGAACACGAATTGATGAAATTTCTGGTCTAGATAACCTTGTTAATCTTGAGCGTTTGTATTTTTCACGAAATCCTATTAAGAAAATGAGTGGGTTGGAAAATTTGAAAAATTTGGTTGAACTAACAATTGAACAAGGTGAAATTAGTCACATTGAAAATGTTGATAAATTAAATAAATTAKAAAAGTTATCATTGGATATGAATAATATTGAGCGAATAGAAACCTTATATTTACCTTCTTCACTAAAATCCATTAGCCTTTACGGAAACGATATTAAAGTTGTTGATATGTCATTGTTAGATGAGCTTCCAAATGATAGTTTCTGGATGGGGTCTGATGCTGTATTCAAGAATAGCACTCCAGAGAGGATGAAAAAAATAGATAACCTTTACTAATGTATTGACTTGTTGAATTCACGAGAGTCTTTTGTCTATTTTATATCGAACGAAAAAAGGGAAGCCACTGCTTCCCTTTTGTGTATTTGATGCCTGAATGCTCAGTGCATTCACTTATCTACGCTGCGATCAACGCATAGTCACAAACTCTTCCGAGCCCGTTGGGTGGATAGCGACAACAGAGTCGAAGTCTGCTTTGGTTGCGCCCATCTTCATTGCCACACCGAAGCCTTGGATCATTTCATCGACGGTGTAGCCGATGCCGTGTAAGCCTACGACTTTCTCGTCGTCACCCGCACAGACCAGCTTCATTTTGCATGGCTGACGGTGCGCAGTTACCGCGGTGTACATCGCGGTAAAGCCCGATTGGTACACTTTCACGTTATCTTCGCCGTACTGGGCAATGGCATCTTGCTCAGTCAGGCCAATGGTGCCGATAGGCGGGTGGCTGAATACCACGGTAGGGACGAGGTTGTAGTCCATCTTCGCGGTGGTTTTGCCGTTGAACAGACGCTCAGACAATTGACGACCCGCTTTAACGGCGACTGGCGTTAACTCGATGCCGCCTTCCATGATGTCGCCGACACAGTAGATACCTTCAACGTTGGTCTGCTGGTATTCATCGACCTTGATGTAGCCACGTGCGTTGGTTTCAACACCGGTCGCGGCAAGGTTGATTTTGTGCGTGCTTGGGTGACGACCGATCGCCCAGATCAACACGTCAGTGTTGTGGCTCTCGCCGTTTTCAAAGTGCAGAGTGATAGAGCCGTCAGCTTCTTTTACCACTTCTTTAGGGACAGAGTGGGTGTGCAGTGTTGGGCCTTCTGCATTCATCACTTCCACCAAGGTATCGATGATCATCGGATCAAAGCTACGCAGTGGCGACTCTTTACGTACGAACAGGTGGGTGTCAGTACCCAGTGCGCTCAGTACGCCCGCGATTTCTACTGCGATGTAACCGGCACCCACAACGGCGGTGCGTTTTGGTTGCGCGGTCAGTTCAAAGAAACCGTTCGAGTCGATACCGTGCTCAGCACCCGGTACGTTCGGGATCGTTGGCTCACCGCCGACGGCGATCAAGATGTGATCCGCGGTGTAGTGCTCGCCGTTTACTTCAACCGTTTTTGCATCCACGAAGGTCGCAAAGCCGTTGATCACTTCAATCTTGTTGTTGCCCAGTACGTTGTCGTACGCGGTGTGGATGCGGCTGATGTAGGCTTCACGGCTTTCCACCAACTTGCTCCAATCAAAGCCTTTTACATCGACATCAAAGCCGTAGTCTTTGGCATACAGGTGCATCGCTTCTGCGATTTGCGCGCCGTGCCACATCACTTTCTTCGGCACACAACCGACGTTGACACAGGTACCGCCAAGGGCTTTGGCTTCCACCAATGCCACTTTTGCACCATACATAGCCGCACGGTTAGCTGAGGCAATCCCGCCGCTGCCACCACCGATACAGATGTAATCAAAATGCTTCGCCATGACTTTACTCCAATGATTTTATTAATTTGGCTGTTATACCCAAGTTATCTCAAGAGACTGGATTCAGAGTGAGTTCAGCATCTTGAGATAGCTTGGGTCTAGTAGTGTAATCAAGAACGGAGTGAGTTACGAGTGGGGCAGATCGAGAAAATACGAATATAAAAAAGGCGAGGAAATCCCCGCCGTTATCATGCTTTTGAGCGATTGGCTCTGGTGTGTATCCCGTATTACTCCGGGACGATCCATTCCACTTTGTGATGGCCGTGCGTCGGTGCAATGGCTTGCTGCAGCCAAGGCAGAATCGTCTGCATCTGGCTTTCCAGTGTCCACGGTGGGTTGATCACAATCATGCCCGAGGCGGTCATACCGCGCTCTTCCGTGTCTGGTTCAACACCCAATTCGATTTGCAAAATCTTGCGGATCCCCAAATCTTTCAGGCCTTTTAGCATCTTGTCGATGGTCTCGCGGTACACCACTGGGTACCAAATCGCGTACGTGCCAGTCGCCCAACGCTTGTAGCTTTCATTGATGGCTTTCACCACGTCCATATACTCATGCTTGAGCTCGTACGGTGGGTCAATCAACACCACGCCACGGCGCTCTTTCGGTGGCAGGCTGGCTTTCAGACGCGCAAAGGCATCTTCTTTGTAGATTTTTACTTGGCGATCGCCACGAAATTCTTGCAGTAACAACGGGAAATCACTTGGGTGCAGTTCCGTGAGTACCATGCGGTCTTGCTCACGGATCTGTGCGCGGGCGACTTTCGGTGAGCCTGGGTAGTAACGCAGCTCGTCGCTGTCGTTCAATACCGTGATGGCGTCAAGGTAGCTTTTGAGATCTGCCGGAATGTCATCGCGGCCCCAAATACGGGCAATACCTTGTTTGAACTCACCGGTTTTCTCGCTGCGTTCGTCTTGCAAATCGTAGCGGCCGACCCCGGAGTGAGTATCGTGGTATACAAAGGGTTTATCCTTTTGCTTGAGGGCATCAAGGATCAGGCTCTGGACAATGTGCTTGACCACATCGGCATGGTTGCCGGCGTGAAAACTATGGCGGTAGCTCAGCATGGCTGGGATCTCGACAGAAAGAAGTAATGAATAAGCCCCGTATTATGGCGAATTGGCGGGGAATAGCTAGGGGCGGTGACGACATCGACTGCGTCAGATGTTAATGTCAGGTTAAAATGGTAAGATGTTTTTGCGCTTTAGGGCGAGTAAAGGATTGATTTTTCGCCGTTGAAGACGCATGTATTAAGGGATAACAGAATAAAGGAATCGCGCATGTCTAACCCATTACTTACGATGACAGGTTTACCCCCGTTTTCACAGATCCAACCGGAACACGTGAAACCGGCCGTTGAGCAAGCCATTGCCGATTGCCGTGCCGCCGTTGAAGCCGTACTGGCCAGTGGCGAGGCGCCAAGCTGGACGTCGATTTGTGTGCCATTGGCGGAAACCGATGATCGCCTAAACCGTATCTGGTCGCCGATCGGCCATTTGAACGGGGTGAAAAACAGCAATGAGCTGCGCGACGCGTATGAAAGCTGTTTACCAATCCTGTCGGATTACAGCACCTGGGTCGGTCAGCACAAAGGGCTGTATGACGCCTATAAAGCGATCAAAGCTGATGCGAGCTTCGCGAACCTAACACTGGCGCAGAAAAAGTCGGTGACCGATGCGCTGAAAGATTTTGAATTGTCCGGGATCGGCTTGCCAGCCAAAGAGCAGCACCGCTACGGTGAGATCAGCAAGCGTTTGTCTGAGCTGTCGTCGACGTTCAGCAATAACGTGCTGGATGCGACTATGGGCTGGAGTAAGTTGGTGACGGACGAGGCTGAGTTAGCAGGTTTGCCTGAATCGGCGTTGCTGGCCGCCAAAGCCAATGCGGAAGATAAAGAGCAAGACGGCTACTTGTTCACGTTAGATATTCCGTCGTACCTGCCGGTAATGACGTACTGTGAAAATGGCGCCTTGCGTCAGGAAATGTACGAAGCGTTCGTGACTCGCGCTTCTGATCGCGGTCCGAATGCCGGTAAGTGGGACAACAGCGACATCATCGCTGAGAAGTTGAAACTGAACCACGAGATTGCCCGTCTGCTGGGCTTTAACAGCTACAGTGAGAAGTCGTTGGCCACCAAAATGGCGGAAACCCCGGCGCAAGTGTTGGGCTTCTTGAATGACTTGGCGAGCCGTGCCAAGCCACAAGGTGATCGTGAAATCGCTGAGCTGCGTGAGTATGCCCAAAGCGAGTTTGGCGCGACCGATCTGTCGCCGTGGGATCTGTCTTTCTATGCCGAGAAACTCAAGCAACACCGTTACAGCATTTCCGATGAGCAGCTGCGTCCGTATTTCCCTGAGAAAAAAGTCGTGGCCGGTTTGTTTGAAGTGCTTAAACGTGTGTTTGGCATGGACGTGAAACCACGTGATGGCGTCGATGTGTGGCACGATTCCGTGACCTTTTATGACATCTTTGATGCGCACGGTGAACTGCGCGGCAGCTTCTATTTGGATCTGTATGCCCGTGAACACAAGCGTGGCGGTGCCTGGATGGATGAGTGCTTGGTGCGCCGTACCCGTGAAGACGGCAGCCTGCAAGCGCCAGTGGCGTACCTGACATGTAACTTCAACAAGCCGGTGGGCGACAAGCCTGCGCTGTTTACCCACGATGAAGTGGTGACCTTGTTCCACGAAACCGGCCACGGTATTCACCACATGCTAACCCAAGTGGATGTGCCAGCGGTATCGGGCATCAACGGTGTGCCATGGGATGCGGTGGAATTACCAAGTCAGTTCCTGGAAAACTGGTGCTGGGAAGAAGAGGCCTTGGCCTTTATCTCTGGCCACTTCGAAACCGGCGAGCCACTGCCAAAAGAAATGCTCGATAAGATGCTGGCGGCGAAAAACTTCCAGTCTGCGATGGGCATTTTGCGTCAGTTAGAATTCGGCTTGTTCGATTTCACCTTGTACACCGAGTACGATCCTGAAGTCGGTGCCAAAGTGCTCGACACACTGGCTGACATCAAGTCACGTGTCTCTGTGGTACAAAGCCCAGAATGGGGCCGTTTCCCACACAGCTTCAGCCACATTTTTGCCGGTGGTTACAGCGCGGGTTACTACAGCTACTTGTGGGCCGAAGTATTGTCGTCAGATGCGTTCTCACGTTTTGAAGAAGACGGTATTTTCAGCCCACAAACCGGCGCGGATTTCTTGGATTGCATCCTAGAGCGTGGCGGCAGTGAAGAGCCAATGGCGTTGTTCAAGCGTTTCCGTGGTCGTGAGCCGCAGATTGATGCGCTTTTAAAGCACAGCGGAATCACCGGTTAATTCGGGATTCTGAGGCAATAAAAAAGCACCCATAGGGTGCTTTTTTTGTTTGGGGTATCCCATCGGATCATAGAGGGGATATGTTATTCGCTGGCGATTAAGGTCAGCGGCCAGCCCATGTCGGTTTGACGTTCGGCTTCTTGTTGTAGCTCTGCATGGGTCAGTGGGTGCGCGGCGAGCCAAGCGGCTGGTAGCGTGAGCACTAGCTCATTATGTTCTACGTGCAGGCTAAACGGTGGCTGCTGAGTCTTGTCACGACGGTGGCACAACAGCACGGCTAAGCGGAAAAGGCGTAGCAGGCGAGTGGCACTGTCGGTCGGCAAGGCATGCTGAGTCGGCAAGTTGCTGAGCTGCTCACGGAAGCGACGCAGTAACTCGGCGATCAGGAATTTTTGTGCGCGGGTAAAGCCCGGCAAGTCACTGTGATTGATCAAGTACGCGGCATGATCCCCGCTTTGCTTAAATTCAATCATGGTGCCAATTTCATGCAGCGCCGCACAGGCTTGCAACAGGTTAGCCGCGTGCGGTTCCGGTTGCCAAGTCGGTGTGGTGGCGGCTAATAAGGCATTGGCCGTGTCAGCGACGTAGTCCGCATGCGCTTTATCGAGCTGAAAGCGCGATTGTAAGCTGTGCAGCGTACGGGTTTGCACGTCATGATGGCGCATTTGGCGCATCATTTCGTACACCATGCCTTCACGCAGGGCGCCGCCAGCCAGTGTCATGGTGGCAATATTCAGCGATTCAAAAATGGCGATCAAAATAGACAGACCGCTTGGGAAGACCAGAGCACGCTCAAGCGTCAGTCCTTCGATATCCAAATCTTCTAATCGCTCGTATTGCATCGCTTGGCGTTGCAAACGCTTGAGTTTTGCCAAGGTGATGATTTCATCCATCCCTTGTGCCAGCATGATTTCCTGTAGGGCTTGCACGGTACCGCTGGCACCGACACAGGTATTCCACCCCAGCGCCTGATATTGCGCCACAATCGGGGCAATATCCGCTTTTGCTGCCTGAATGGCAGCGTCAAAGTTGGCCGCGGTCAGGGCGCGATCTTTAAAGTAACGCTCTAGCCACGTGACACAACCGATTTTCAGGCTGGTCAGGGCGCTGGCATCAAACCCTTCGCCAATCACCACTTCGGTGCTGGCGCCACCAATATCAACCACCAGGCGTTTGCTGCTACCGCCAGAGGTATGGGCAACCCCTTGATAGATAATGCGCGCTTCTTCTTCGCCCGGAATAATATCGACCGGGTAACCGAGGATCGCTTCTGCTTTGGAAAGAAATGTATCGGCGTTGACTGCGGTGCGTAAGGCGGCGGTGCCGACAATACGAATGTTGCCTGCCGGAATGTCTTGCAGACGTTCGGCAAACAAGCTGAGGCAGTCCCAGCCCCGTTGCATGGCTTCATCGCTCAGCACGTTTTGGGCATTTAACCCCGCGGCTAAGCGGACTTTACGTTTGATCTTGGCCAGTGTCTGCACGTTGCCGGCAAACTCTCGCACAATCCACATGTGGAAGCTGTTAGAGCCAAGGTCAATGGCGGCATACAAAGGGGATACGTTTCTTTCCATGGGCATATCTATCTGTAATTAAGCTTTATTTTGCGGCGGACGGCGGCGATTACGTTGGCGCGGCTGTCCTTGACGCGATGAACCACCATTGTTGTTGTTGCGACGGTTGCCACCCTGACGAGGGGCACGCGGCACGAACAGTGGCTCTGGCAGATCGTCAAGCAGCGCGTCAGCATTGTATTTCGACAATGGGATCGCGTGCTCGATGTACGTTTCAATCGCTGGTAGGTTGATGGCGTACTCTTCACAAGCAAAGCTGATCGAGTTACCGCTGGCGCCAGCACGACCGGTACGGCCGATACGGTGGACATAATCCTCTGCATCGTCAGGCAGGTCATAGTTAAATACGTGCGTCACTTGTGGAATGTGTAGACCACGCGCGGCAACGTCGGTTGCAACCAGAATGTCCACTTCACCTTGGGTAAATTGCTCCAGAATGCGCGTACGCTTCTTCTGTGGTACATCACCGGTTAGCAAGCCTACGCGGTGTTTGTCGGCCGCAAGGTGCGCCCAGATGTCTTCACAACGGTGCTTGGTGTTAGCAAAGATGATGGCACGATCTGGCCATTCTTCTTCAATCAAGGTCTGTAGCAGGCGCATTTTGTCTTGGTTAGACGGGTAGAACAGTTCTTCTTGAATTCGATGACCGGTTTTTTGTTCCGGTTCAACGACAACACTTTCAGGGCTGTTCATGTGCTCAAATGCCAACTCTTTCACACGGTAAGACAGTGTGGCAGAGAACAGCATGTTCAGACGTTCAGCCGGTACAGGCATACGACGGAATAAGAAACGGATATCTTTGATAAAGCCCAAATCGAACATACGATCGGCTTCATCTAGAACCACGGCTTGAATCGAACGTAAGTCGATCACACGTTGCTTATAGAAGTCGATAATACGGCCACAGGTGCCGATCAGAATATCAACGCCATCTTCCAGTATTTTTTGTTGCTTCTCATACGCTTCACCGCCGTAGGCTAGGCCTGCGGTCAGGCCAGTGCTTTCAAGCAATGGCTGGGCATCGTTATAGATCTGGATGGCCAGTTCACGCGTCGGTGCCATAATAATGGCACGAGGATGGTTCTGTTTACGATCCTCTTTGGCTGGTGTTAGCAGCAGGTGGTTAAAAGTCGCGGTCAAGAAAGCCAGGGTTTTCCCTGTGCCTGTTTGAGCCTGACCCGCAATGTCATGGCCGGAGAGCACTACCGGCAATGCCAGCGCCTGGATCGGCGTACAATTATGGAAACCTTTGGCTTCCAATCCTTGTAAAACCCGAGGATCTAACCCCAGGTCGGCAAATTTTTGCTCTGTGATATGAGTCATCTTCATTCGTATAGAATATCAGCTTAGGGTTGCAATACGAAACGGATTCCATTCAAATAGAGCAACGATTTGCTGGTTAAAATCAAATCAGCTAAGAAAATCAACCATTGGAGTGGAAGATGAGCGACAAGATTGTGCAGCTGACAGACGCAAGTTTCGACAGCGATGTAATTACTGCTGCCGGCCCTGTGCTAGTCGATTTTTGGGCAGAGTGGTGTGGTCCTTGTAAAATGATCGCCCCAATTCTTGATGAAATCGCAGACGAATACGAAGGTAAGCTAACGATCGGTAAACTCAACATCGATCAGAATGCAGGCACACCACCAAAGTTCGGTATTCGTGGTATCCCAACGCTATTGTTGTTCAAAGACGGCAGTGTTGCAGCCACCAAAGTGGGTGCACTGTCTAAGAGTCAGCTGAAAGAGTTCCTTGACGCGAACCTGTAAGCGATTCAAATTCAAGCCATGCGCAATTTCTCAGTTGTGCATGGTTTGACAACCGTCTATGCTAGACGGAAGAGATCTTTAGTGCTAACTTATTGCACGTAAACTGCACATTCGTTCATTCCTTGACCTGCCCCATTGGTCTACCTTCTCTCAATTAATATAGAACCCCGATTTTGACTGACAAGAAACCCACCACTATGAATCTTACTGAATTGAAGAGCCAACCTATTCCACAATTGGTTGCGCTTGGCGAAAGCTTAGGGCTTGAGAATCTAGCCCGTTTGAGAAAACAAGACATCATCTTTGCGATTCTCAAACAGCATGCAAAAAGTGGTGAGGACATTTTTGGCGATGGTGTTCTAGAAATTCTTCAAGATGGCTTCGGCTTCCTCCGCTCTGCAGACAGTTCTTACCTTGCCGGTCCTGACGACATCTACGTCTCTCCAAGCCAAATCCGCCGTTTCAACCTTCGCACTGGTGACACCATTTCAGGTAAAATTCGTCCGCCGAAAGATGGCGAGCGCTACTTTGCCCTGTTGAAGGTTAACGAAGTTAACTACGATAAGCCGGATAACGCACGTAACAAGATCCTGTTTGAAAACCTGACCCCATTGCACGCGAACGAGCGTATGCGTATGGAGCGTGGTAACGGTTCAACCGAAGACATCACTGCCCGTGTCCTTGATTTGGCTTCGCCAATCGGTAAAGGTCAACGTGGTCTGATTGTGGCGCCGCCAAAAGCGGGTAAAACCATGCTGCTGCAAAATATTGCGCAGAGCATTGCCTACAACCACCCTGAGTGTGAGTTGATGGTTCTTCTTATCGACGAACGTCCGGAAGAAGTGACCGAAATGCAGCGTCTGGTAAAAGGCGAAGTGATTGCTTCTACGTTTGATGAGCCAGCGTCTCGTCACGTACAGGTCGCTGAAATGGTGATTGAGAAGGCCAAGCGTTTGGTTGAGCACAAGAAAGACGTGGTTATCCTTCTGGATTCCATCACCCGTCTAGCGCGTGCGTACAACACCGTGATCCCATCATCAGGTAAAGTATTGACCGGTGGTGTCGACGCCAACGCCCTACACCGTCCAAAGCGTTTCTTCGGTGCGGCACGTAACGTAGAAGAAGGTGGTAGCTTAACGATCATCGCAACCGCGTTGGTTGATACCGGCTCGAAGATGGATGAAGTGATCTACGAAGAATTTAAAGGTACAGGTAACATGGAACTGCACCTTTCTCGTAAAAGTGCTGAGAAGCGTGTCTTCCCTGCGATTGACTTCAACCGTTCAGGTACCCGTCGTGAAGAGCTATTGGCGAAAGCGGATGAGCTACAGAAGATGTGGATCCTGCGTAAAATCGTTCACCCAATGGGTGAAACAGACAGCATGGAATTCTTGATCGACAAGTTGTCGATGACCAAGACCAATGATGAGTTCTTTGACGCGATGCGCCGTCAAAAATAATATTTTTACTGTCTGACTCACAGTTTCCTAAACGCCACCTCGTGTGGCGTTTTTTATTGCCTAAATTCGGGCATACTCCTATTGTGCGCTGTTCAATTTTGCATGCGAATCAGCAGGGCACCTGATACCAGGATGGATCAGTTCACTCAATTTCCTTTTCACCAAGGAGGTGACATGCGACTAGGACAGTGCATGCTAATAGGATGGTTAGCCACACACATGGCCGTGGCCAGTGCAACGGCCATATCGGCGACCGGTATCCCGGCGATTCAGATCTCGTCCCAAACTGTGACGGAGGTGCTGACTGCCCCGCACAGCCAATCCCGCGCGACCGCGTTGGCGACTCTCTATAATGATAATGATTTTCGCGAGTTGGAATTTAACCTTTCTCTCTTGCCGCCATTAAAGCAAGAAGCGATTCGGTCATTGCTGGTGGATCACGCCGCGGCCCACCCCGTGTTGGATCAATATAAAGCCAACTGGCTGCAGTCACAGGCGCTGCGCAAACCGGCGTTTACCGTGGTTGAGCAGGGGGACGGCTATACCGTCACGCAAACCGCGTTCCATTATGCGACCAAAGCCCGTGCGCAGGTCACGCGTTGGGCTCAGATGCTCAAAGCCCAAGCCATGCATGCGCAGGCCGAACGCGGCGAGTTGATACTGTCACAATGGTTAGCGGGCGATCTGGCCTCGAAAACCGTGCAACGCGATATTTTACTGGCCCAGTTACCGAGTTTATCGGCACAGGCCATTGCGCAGCTCGCGGCCCAATTCTCGACCGATAAAGCCTTGTTGTGGTTGCCGGATAATGCGGTGATTGCCGCGTTAGCCGCGGCCTCCGGTGATGAGGCGGTGTACCATTTGTTGTGGCGTCGTCGCAGCGATCAGTACAGTTTGACTGAACTCAACCGTTTAGCGCAGCTGGCACCAGAGCCCATGGCCACGGCGCAGCTGATGGCGGCGACCATCAATCCCTCGTTGAAAACCTCGGCTTACCGCGCTTTGGTTGCGCTGCAGCCGTTGCCTGTCAGCACGCAAGATTTTCTCAGTGGCCGCTTGGCCGATGTTAGCGATGGTCAGCTGGTGGCCTCAGAATTACTGAGTCAGGGGTACCTGAGTTGGTTAGAGCAACTGGTGACGGGCAGTCGTAATCAAGTGCTACAGAAAAATATCAAAACCGCGATCTCACGCCGGCTTTAGGGCGGCGATCCGACACGATTTTCCGCTATTCAGACGTTAACAAGTCGTTATAATAACCCGAGAATGATTTTTTTTACGCAGGTGCCCACGGCACCTGCGTGTCAGCGTATGTAGGAAAGGTCACGGCAAACAATGAAATTCAAGGATCTACGAGAGTTTATTGATTACCTAGAACAGCAGGGACAGTTGCTGCGCATCACGCAGCCTGTCGATCCGGATCAGGAAATTACCGAGATCTGCGATCGCACCTTGCGCGCAGGTGGCCCGGCATTGTTATTTGAAAATCCAGTGGGTTACGACATCCCGGTATTGGCCAACCTGTTTGGCACCCCAGAGCGTGTTGCCATGGGCATGGGGCGTGAAGATGTGCGTGATCTGCGTGACGTGGGCCAGTTACTGGCTTATTTGAAAGAGCCGGAACCGCCACGGGGCTTCCGCGATGCGATCGACAAGCTACCGCTGTTTAAACAAGTGTTGAACATGCCGGTGAAACGCTTGCGTCAGGCGCCTTGCCAAGACATCGTGTGGCAAGGTGACGAGGTGGATTTGGACAAGATCCCGGTGATGAGTTGTTGGCCGGGTGATGTCGCACCGTTACTGACCTGGGGGCTGACCATTACCCAAGGGCCGAACAAAAAACGCCAGAACTTGGGGATCTATCGCCAGCAGAAAATCGGCAAGAACAAGATCATCATGCGTTGGTTGGCGCACCGTGGCGGTGCGCTTGATTTGCGTGACTGGATGGAAACCCATCCGGGTAAGCCGTTCCCTGTCACGGTCGCGTTTGGTGCTGACCCGGCGACCATTTTGGGTGCCGTCACGCCAGTACCGGACACGTTGTCTGAGTATGCCTTTGCCGGTTTGCTGCGTGGGCGCAAGACCGAAGTGGTCAAGAGCCTGAGTAATGACTTGGACGTGCCTGCCAGTGCGGAAATCGTGTTGGAAGGCTACATTGATCCGAACGAGTTTGCCGATGAAGGCCCGTATGGCGACCACACGGGGTATTACAACGAGGTGGAACGTCACCACGTGTTCACCATTACCCATGTCACCATGCGTAACAATCCGATTTACCACAGCACCTATACCGGTCGTCCGCCGGATGAGCCGGCTGTGCTGGGGGTGGCTCTGAATGAAGTGTTCGTCCCGATTTTGCAAAAGCAATTTCCGGAGATCACCGATTTTTATTTGCCGCCAGAAGGCTGTTCGTACCGCATGGCGGTGGTGACCATGAAGAAACAATACCCCGGTCATGCCAAGCGCGTGATGATGGGGGTGTGGTCCTTCTTGCGCCAGTTCATGTACACCAAGTTTGTCGTGGTGTGTGATGAGGATGTCAATGCCCGCGATTGGGGCAGTGTGGTACAGGCGATGACGGGCCATATGGCACCGGCGCGCGACACGTTGATCATCGACAGCACGCCGATAGATTCCCTCGACTTTGCCTCGCCAGTGGTGGGGTTAGGGTCGAAAATGGGGCTGGATGCGACCCGTAAATGGGACGCTGAAATCGCCTTGGGCGGCCATGTGATGCCGACCGCAACGATCGCGCCTGACGCGCTGATTGCGGCCGTGCGAGAGGCGTGCCCTGAGATCGTTGATTTGCATTTCCCGAACGGTGACGGCAAGTTGGCGATCGCGACCGTGAATAAAACCGACGCGGGCTTAGGGGCGGATCTGCTCTCGCGCCTATGGGCGGTTGCGGGCGAGTCATCGGCTTTGGCGCAGGTGATTGTGTGCGATGCCGAAGACGTGAATGGCCGCGACTGGAATGACGTGATTTGGGCGGTGACCACGCGTATGGATCCCGGTCGTGACAGCCTGATTGTGCGTGATGCGCAGGGCGGTTCACGCATGGGGTGGGATGCGACCAATAAGTGGCCGAGTGAAACCGGCGATAACGCGCACGATAAACCCCGCGAATGGGGAACGTCCATCAGTAAAGATCCGGCGGTGGTGGCCAGTGTCGATGCGTTGTGGCCAGCCTTAGGCATCAAGCTGTAATAAAGAACACCATCATGACGGTTGGTCATGTGACCAACAATGAGAATAACCATGAATCAAGAACGGTATCAAGTGCGCCTGTTGCCTCGCGACGTGACGTTCACCACCGACGGTGAACACACGGTGTTAGAGGCTGCGCTCAACGCAGGTATCGCTTTTCCGAACCGCTGTCAGGTTGGGGTCTGTGCCATGTGCCTGTGCCGCAAACTGTCGGGGGAGATCCATTATCAGTTGGAACCCATGCTCACAGAGAAAGAGCAAGAAGAAGGCTGGATCTTCGCCTGTCAGGCGGTGGCGGACAGTGACTTGGTGCTCGCGCTAGCGTAGAGGAAAGAAATGTCGATTAAATGTGAAGTAAAGTCAGTAACGTCATTGGCGTGTAATACCTACCGTATTTTGCTGGTACCCACCCAGCCGGTGGATTTTAAAGCCGGCCAATATTTGTTGGCGGTGATGGGTGAGAAAGACAAACGTCCGTTCTCCATTGCCAGCAGTCCGTGCCGTGACGGCGAGCTAGAGTTGCACATTGGTGCGGCCGAGCATAACCCATACGCGATGGAAGTGGTCGAGACGATGAAAGCCGCCTTGGCCAGTGGCGACACGGTCGAGGTGGAAGCGCCGCACGGTGACGCATGGGTCCGTGATGACAGCGACAAGCCGTTGTTGTTGATTGCGGGTGGCACCGGCTTCTCGTATGTACGCAGTATTTTGGACAACTGCCTAAGCCGTGGCGTGTCTCAGCCGATCTTCGTCTACTGGGGTGGTCGTGATCTGTGTCAGTTGTACGCCAATGATGAACTGCAGGCCTTGGCTGCGGCGCACAAAAACCTGACGTATGTGCCGGTAGTGGAAAGTGCGTCCGCTGATTGGCAGGGCAAAGTGGGTAACGTGCTGGATGCGGTGAACAGCGATTTTATCAGCTTGTCTGCATACGACATTTACATCTGTGGTCGTTTTGAAATGGCCGGCGCAGCGCGTGAGCAATTTTCTGCGGAAAAAGGGGCGGATCGCGAACGCATGTTTGCCGATGCTTTCTCCTTTATCTAGATCTTAGTAGCGAGTAGCGAGTAGCGAGGGACGAGGAAAAGCGATGAGAGCGGATCGATGATCCTAAGGTCCTGTGGGGGTTCTTCGGCGACCTGATGTTGCGGCGAATACTCCGCTTACAGAACCAAAACAAGAGGCGAGATCACGGATCTCGCCTTTTTTGTGTCTGTCACTCTGAGTGCTTGATAGAAAGGGTCTGAACTTGATTGGTGAGGGAAAAGCCAAGCGAGCGGCAGACCGCAATCGAGGCGGCATTATCCACATTGACGCGATAGCAGAGCGTCCCGTTGTTGGCTTCTATCTCGTGTACTGCTTGTTGTAATACGTATTTAGCGAGCCCCTGCCTGCGCTCATGCTGGTCGACCAACATAGCCAGTGACACAAAGTAAGAAGACCGCCCCTGGAAGGTGCCTAAGCAGGCGACGAGCGCTTGGTCACGGTATACGCTGTAATAGCGATCAAACTCATCGTCCAGTCCGGCGCTGAGTTGATCTGCCTCTGGCTGCTGCTCAAGGAAAGCGTCAAGGAGCGCAGGACGCTCGGTCGTCACCTCGATTCGATAGCCTGAAGGTACATTGGGCGCGGTGAGCGGGGGACAATTTTGGCGGAAGTAATCGCCATCATTGCAGTCGACCTCATAGCTCGCTAATGCCGGATTGAGGCTGATAGCCTGATTGAAACATTGCAAGCGAGCATTGGGCATTGAAGCGACGGTTTGTTGTAATAGTGGCAGGAGATCTGGCGCGAGGTCGAGTATGGTCAAGT
Source organism: Photobacterium japonica (assembly GCF_050337005.1). Lineage (NCBI taxonomy): Bacteria > Pseudomonadati > Pseudomonadota > Gammaproteobacteria > Vibrionales > Vibrionaceae > Photobacterium > Photobacterium japonica. The sequence goes on from NZ_JAKJSN010000007.1 coordinate 37,783, forward strand.
CGGGTGAACTGTAGAGAAATCCAACCGTATCGGGATCGCCCATATCCCAGTAATCGAGTACTGAAAAGTGAAGCCCCACCGTGAGAGGGGTGTTAAGTCTTTTAGCCCAAAATTGGTCATGGGGTGAGTGTAATGGGGTCATGATCCCTCCTTGGATACTGACATAATAAATGGCGAGCTCAGTATGAAAGCGAGGAGGCCGACCAAGCAAACTTGGCCGGAGAAAGACGCATTACCATGTTAGGCTTTGCGGCTAGTGTCACAACGTTGAGTTTTTTTACCCCAGACTTCATTCAGCCACAGGGAGGCCATGATGATCGCCCCACCGAGGATCAGGCGCAGATAGTCGACATCGCGGTTCCAAATCACGATATTGACGATAAGGCCCGCGGGTACTAACGCGTTGTTCATGATCGCCAGCGCGCCCGCGTTCACCATTGTTGCCCCCTTGTTCCAGATGAAATAGCCCAGCCCTGAGGCAATGGTGCCAAGGTAAATTAAAATGCCCCATTGTGTGCTGGTGGTGGGCAGTTGCTCGGTATTACCAAACAGCAAGAACATCGGTAGGGCGACACACATCGCGCCAAGGTAAAACAAGCCAAATACCGTGTGTTGGGGAATATCGGTTTTTTCTTGTTCCATGATCCGTTTATAGCCGACCTGCCCGATGGCAAAGCACAGGTTCGCCCCTTGCACGATGAAAAAGCCGAGAATGAAATCTTCGTTGATTCCCTCAAATTTGATCACTGCGGCACCGAGTACCGCCACGGCAGCCGTTACCAGATACCACGCAGAGAACTGGCGGTGCAGCAAATCGTAGATCAAGGTGACATAAATCGGGGTGAAAATGGTGAACAGCAACACTTCCGGTACGCTCAGATACAAGAAAGATTGGTAATAAAAGCAGTACATGATCCCGAGCTGGAACGCGCCCACCACCATCAATTTGAGCGCCAAACGCCAATGCAGGTGCTGGCGACGCAGAAACGGCAAAAAGACCAAGGCCGCGAGCGACACGCGGGTCAGTACCGAGAACCACGCATCGACTTGGCCGGCAAGATAGACCCCGATCAGGCTAAATGAAAACGCCCAAAGCAGGGTGACAGCAGAAAGATATCCCATCGTGTTAACCGAGATTGAAAAATAGACCGAGAGTGTAACGGAATTTCTCGGGCGTCCCTATGTGGAATCGCCAGGAGCGTGATAGCTCTCGAGGACGAGAAGCGGGCGTCAACGTGATCGCCGGCCCGTGGCATGACGTAAGGGAAGATAGCGAGTGATAAGCGGAGTGGTAACGGGTGGGGGAAATACGCCGCCAAGACCGAAGCCTTGGCGGTTGCCATTTTATTTCAGTGGCGCTATCTACTTCAAAGGAACCATCAGCATGTCGACTGGTGAGCGGTTGATCAACTGACGGGCAGAGCTGAGAATTTTGCTCCAGAAATCTTGATGATGGCCACACACCACCAGTTCGATGTCTAAGTCATCAATCGCATGGCAGATTTCATCACTGAGATCGCCACTGCCGACCAAGGTGTGAGACACCGGATACTGAGCATATTCCGCCAGTACATGCAGCTGTTTCTGTGCATCGTCAGCCATGCGATGTTGGGCTTCCGACAGGTTAATGTCGATCAGGCCGGTGTACAGCTCAGCGTAATTGACATCAATGTGGATTAACGACAATTTGGCATCCAAGGCCTTGGCGAGCGCCGCCGCTTTGCTGACAATGAGCTGGCTATCTTGAGAGAGGTCGATGGCGACCAAAATATGTTTGTAAGCCATAATAATGCACTCCTTCACCGTGCGGGTTTTATTTTATGCTAGCACTGAAGAGATCGAAAAAATATTACCGTGATCGCATCTTGATAGCGGGTAATGGTGTGCTGCAGTGAAGAAAACAAATTGAATTTCTTCCCTTTTTTCTACCTTCCTCGCTGTTCACGCAAAATGCCAAGCGCGTAGGAGGTTGAGGCGGCTGTTGAGTTGCATTCTCATAAGTGCAGGGTAACAATGGGGATCGCCGATTTCATCCCTGTCGTTGAGATTGGTATACACTAGAATAAATAGGAGTAGTACGATGTTAGCGCAAGCAATGGTTGAGAAACTCAACGAGCAAATCAACTTGGAATTCTTTTCTTCTAACTTGTACCTGCAAATGAGTGCGTGGTGTGAAGACAAAGGGTTTGAAGGGGCGGCAGAATTTTTGCGTGTTCACGCCGCAGAAGAAATGCAGCACATGCAGCGCCTGTTTACGTATGTGAGCGAAACCGGTTCACTGCCAATTTTAGGTGCGATTGAAGCCCCTAAGCACGAGTTTGCATCACTGGGTGATGTCTTCCGTGAAACGTACGAACATGAGCAGTTGATCACGAGTAAGATTAACAAGTTAGCCCATGCTGCGTTCATCGCCCAAGACTACTCAACGTTTAACTTCTTGCAGTGGTATGTCGCAGAGCAGCACGAAGAAGAAAAACTGTTTAAAAGCGTTCTTGATAAGATCGAGTTAGTGGGTGAAGATGGTAAGGCACTGTTCTTTATCGATAAAGACCTTGCTGCTATGGCGAAGGCTGACTCTTCATCTGTTATGGACTCTACCGCTGGCTGATCCGTCTTACGGGCATGGTGACATGCCCTTCTCTCCACGGTCAGCCGGCTTACCTGTCACGTTGTTCGGGGGCTCATATGATTAGTGGTGATGCACTGCTTCTTGCACTTTTTTTGGTCGCGGTCGTGAATGTTTCACGGTACGTCAGCACGTTGCGTACGTTGTTGGTTGTGATGCGCGAATGTGATCCACTGTTGTACCAGCAAGTAGATGGCCGCGGCTTCTTCTCGTCACAAGGCAATGTCACTAAACAAATCCGCCTTTTCCACTATATCCGCAGTGAGCAATACCACAATCATCACGATCCGGTGTTCATGCAAAAATGCGTCAAAGTGCGCAAGCTGTTCATTTTGGCCAGCGCCTACCTCATGTTATTTCTGGTTTCTATCTTTGTTGTGGCTTATCTCGGCATATAAGCGTTTCTTACCGAGTCAGGCTTGCTATCTGATGGACTCCGCACTACCTTAAGCGCCCTTGTGTGACTTACCCATAGGGTTGCTATGACTCATTTTTATCTCTGGTGGGATGCCCTGCAGCAAGGGGTCAGCCAGAACTGGATCACGAATATCGGCGTGCTGCTGCTGTTTAGCGCCGTGTTGTGGGCGGCGTGGTTGCTGCTCACCCGCCACCTGTTACAGGTCACCCAGAAAACCCGTTTAATTTGGGACGATGCGTTCGTCCAAGCGGTGCGTCGGCCAATCAGTTGGCTGATTTGGCTGTGGCCGGCGGCGTTTTCGCTCGGGGTGGTGATCGAAAATACCTCGACCCATTCGGCGGCTTTCTTGGCCGTGCTGCGTCATCTGTTCCTCGTTTGGACCGTGATTTGGATTTTGCTGCGTTTGATCAGCAATGCCGAAGAGGCGATCAGCCGCACGGCGAAAGATGTCACTACCATTACCGCTATCTCGAAAGTGCTGCGCCTGACCGTGTTTGTGATCGGGGGCTTGGCCGCGATGCAAAACCTCGGCCTGAGTCTGTCAGGGGTACTGACCTTTGGTGGGGTGGGCGGCTTGATTGTCGGTATGGCGGCAAAAGATCTGTTGGCCAACTTCTTTGGGGCGGTGATGATTTATTTTGATCGCCCGTTCCAACTCGGTGATTGGATCCGCAGCCCTGACCGCAACATTGAAGGCACGGTGGAGCAAATCGGCTTTCGTGTCACCATGATCCGCACCTTTGATAAACGGCCGCTGTATGTGCCGAACTCCGTATTCAGTTCGATCGTGGTAGAGAATGCCTCGCGCATGACAAACCGCCGGATCAAACAAACAGTGAGCTTGCGTTATCAGGATGCCGATAAAATTGCGGGGGTGGTGAAAGACATAAAAGCGATGCTGACGCTGCATGATGAAATCGACACCCTACAAACCCTGATTGTTAGCTTCGATAATTATGGCCCATCCTCGCTCGATATTCTGGTGTACACCTTCACCAAAACCATTGGGTGGGTCGAATATAAAGACGTGCAACAAGACGTGATGCTGAAAATTGTCGAAATCGTCAAAGAGCACGGGGCGGATTTTGCCTTCCCGACCACCACGTTGCAGTTCGACGCGCCGGATCGGGTGTTGGCAAAAGCCGGATAGGCCGCACGGGCGCTATCTCCCCATCACGATAATCCATTGGTATTCAGCCCAGAGGGCGGTTAAAATTAGCGCGCTCTGGCGATGGTGAGCCAGAAAAAACCTTGAGAGGGATGCTGTCCACGTGGCAATGCATCCCTTTTTTGTTGATAAGCTTGGTACGATTGATACCGACAGCGGTGACGTAATGACAGAAAAATTTGATGTAGTAGTGATTGGCGCTGGTGCTGCCGGCCTGATGTGTGCGGCGGAAGCAGGCAAGCGTGGTCGTTCTGTGCTAGTGGTCGATAACGCCAAGAAACCTGGCCGTAAAATCCTGATCTCAGGTGGGGGCCGCTGTAATTTTACCAACTACGATGTCGCTGCGAATCATTATGTTTGCCGTAATCCCCATTTCGTGAAATCGGCGTTGTCGCAATACACCCAGTGGGATTTCATTTCGATGGTGGCTAAGCACGGTATCGCGTATGAAGAACGCGAGCATGGCCAGCTGTTCTGTGAAGACTCCGCCAAAGATATCGTGAAAATGCTACTGGCCGAGTGTGATTTACCGACCGTGCAGCAGCGCTATCAGGTCGAGGTGCAGGATATTGCTCAGACGGAAACGGGATTCAGTCTGAAGCTGAACATGGACACCATTGAGTGTGAATCATTGGTGGTGGCGACCGGCGGCTTATCCATGCCGAAACTGGGCGCGACGCCGTTCGGCTACCAGATCGCAGAGCAATTTGGCTTGAAGCGCGTGCCGACCACGGCTGGTTTGGTGCCGTTTACGCTGCACACGGCCGACAAAGACGCCTTTGCGGAACTGTCTGGTATTGCGATCCCAGCCGTTGTCGAAGCCGAAAATGGCACCAGCTTTAAAGAGAATTTACTGTTTACTCACCGTGGTTTGTCAGGGCCGGTGATTTTGCAAATTTCCTCCTACTGGAAGCCGGGACAGAAAGTGACGATCGATTTGTTGCCGGATCAGGATGTGACGGAAACGTTGACCGCGATGCGTGAGCAGAACCCAAACCAGAGCCTGAAGAATGCCTTGGCTCGCTTGTTGCCAAAACGCGTGATTGAAGTGTTGATGGCCCGCGGTGACGTGGTGGATCGCCCGCTTAAACAGCTTAACCCGAAAGACATTACTGCGCTGGCTACCTATCTGCACCAGTGGGCCATCGCGCCAAACGGCACCGAAGGTTACCGTACTGCCGAAGTCACATTGGGTGGGGTAGATACTGACGAGCTGTCATCAAAAACCTTGGAAGCGAAAAAGGTCAAAGGCCTCTATTTTGCGGGCGAAGTGATGGACGTGAGCGGTTGGTTGGGAGGCTACAATTTCCAGTGGGCGTGGAGCTCAGGATTTGTGGTGGGTCAGCACGCGTGATCTGCGTTAATTAAGATGCCTGTTCAGTAATGAAAAAGCGGTAACGTGATGTCACCGCTTTTTTTGTGTCTATTTTCCATTAATCACTGTCAAAGTGGTTAACGCTGTTTAGTTAACGCTACCGCTTCATGGGCGAGGTGACTGATATGCCCCCAGTCGCCTGAGCGGATGGCTTTTTTTGGCAGCATCCACGATCCGCCGACGGTGGCTACACAAGGCAAGGCGGTATATTCCGCCACGTTAGTCGGGCTGATCCCGCCTGTCGGGCAGAAGCGGACTTGTGGCAATGGCCCGGCAATGGCAGCGAGCGCCACCGCCCCGCCGTTGGCTTCGGCAGGGAAAAACTTCAGATGGGTATAGCCCAGCTCTACAGCCTGCATGATTTCTGATGGGGTACTGACGCCCGGGATAAGTGGCACAGGGCCTTGTTTGGCATGCGCTAATAACGTGGGCGTTATGCCCGGGGAGATCACGAACTTGGCGCCAGCCGCCACCGCCGCATCGTATTGCGCAGTGTTGATCACCGTACCCGCGCCGACCAGTGCATGAGGCATGGCGGTGGCAATCGCGCGAAGGGCATCTAGCGCACAGGCGGTTCTGAGAGTGACCTCAAACACCGCGATCCCACCGGCCAGCAGCGCTTTCGCTATCGGGAGCGCCTCTTCAAGGTGCTCAATCACCATCACCGGAACAACCGGTGAGGCGGCAAATACCGTATTGGGTTCGATAGACCAGTTCATTGTCTTTTCCTCACAGTCCTGTCTGCGCGCGAGTTGCACGTATGTACTTTGCCCCTAGGGGCCGCGATAAACAGCGTACACCAAACCGTGTCTGACGGGCATTTCGAGGGACTGGAAATGTTGCTTGCCGCACATTCTCATTCGACGAATAGACGGTCGCCACAGGGGGGCGATTTGTTAACGATTTCATCACGATAGCGTCGCGATAGTGTCACGTTTGTGTCGGTACAGTGAAATTCCGTCCATTTTATGCGGATTTCACTAGCGGAGACGTAAAAAAAGCCTATAATTCGCGCGCTTTTTTACGTGTTTTACGCCTCTCTATTTTCGGAGTTACCCCCCAGATGAAAAAAATCGCACTCAAAGCCGTAGCGATGACTATCCTTGCCACATCATTGACTGGTTGTATCGGTCAGATGGGCACCTCTCAGCTTGTGACCAAAGTGAACCTGAGCGTGGTAGATAACCGTTACGCTCGTGCAGGTTTGTATCTGCTTCTTGGTCCGGTTTACGGCATTGCAGCGACCGCGGACTTGTTCATTTTCAACTCCATTGAATTCTGGACTGGCCGCAACCCAATTACCGGCAAATCACCCGCATTGGCTGATACACCGATGAATGCCGTGATCAAAGTGAACGGTCAGCTAGGCAGCGATCTGTCTACGCCACCATTGGCAAGCGTTCGCAATAGCGATATTGAAGCCGCAAGCTTCAACCAGTTGGATGACAGCACGCTAGAAATGAACGTGTCTTACACCAACGGTGAGACTGCGGTATTGCGCGGCGAGAAAGCCGGCGACAACGTGAACTTCTACCTAGACGGTGAATTCATCACTGCGGTAAGCGTTGACGAGCTAAGCCAGTACGCGCGTAACCAAGCGTAATACTGAGCAAAGAAAACAAAGAACGGCAGCCTTGGCTGCCGTTTTTTTATGCGCTCAACGGTGAGTTGGCGGGTGTTTTTGCGTATTGACACGCTCCCCCCATTGGTTAACGCATGAAAAATGCCAGCATCAGTGTTTGCCACCAGCGGCCATAAGGAGGAGCCATTAATCGGGTGGTGGTGAATTTGCCACGGGTTAGTACGGTTTTGGCTTTGGACAGGGCTAAGAAACCTTCTTTGCCGTGGTAGTGCCCCATGCCTGATGGACCGATCCCACCAAAGGGGGCGTCGTCAGCGGCGACATGCAATACGGTTTCATTGATCCCCATTCCGCCAGAGTGGGTTGCGTGTTTCACTTTGGCTTGTATCAATGGATCTAAGCTCATGAGATACAAGGCTAAGGGGCGAGGCCGTTGCTGAATGTAGGCGATAGCCTCATCCAGGGTGTCATAGCCGATGACAGGAAGCAGGGGCCCAAAGATTTCTTCGTGCATGATTGTGGCATCGGCCGGAATCTCTGTTAACAAGTGTGGGATCAAACGATGCTGTGCATCATTACGGGCATTGTCATGACAAGGGTGGATCTTGGCGCCTTTTTCTTCCGCTTCTGCTAACCATCGGCACAGGCGGGTGTATTGGCGGGTATTGATCACCGAAGCAAAATCTTTATTGGCAATCCCTCCGGGGTAATGACGGTTGAACTGCTGTTTAAACGTCTCAATAAAATCGTGCTCTTGCCCGTTCGGGACTAAGACGTAGTCAGGGGCGACACAGATTTGACCGGCATTCATGCACTTGCCAAACAGCATCCGCTCGACAGCGAGTGCCATCGGCATATCAGGGGCAATGATCACGGGAGATTTTCCCCCCAGCTCTAGCGTCACTGGCGTGAGGTTATCCGCAGCTGCACGCATGACATGGTGGCCTACAGCGGTGGAGCCGGTAAACAGTAGGTGATCAAACGCGAGACTCGAAAAATAGGCGGCAGCGTCGGCTTCGCCTTCAAATACCGCAACCTGTTCCGGGGGAAAAATATCGGTTAGCAGAGTGCGGAGTATTTGATTGGTCGCTGGCGTAAATTCGCTGAGTTTGATCATGGCGCGGTTGCCTGCTGCCAGTGCCGTGATCAGTGGCCCGAGGCTTAGCATCACAGGGAAGTTCCACGGTACCACGATACCGACAACACCGAGGGGCTGATAAATGACACTGACATTGGCTGGGGTCAGCATTACGCCGGCATGGCGACGCGAGGGCTTCATCCAGTGCTTGAGGTGACGCAGGCTGTAATTGATGTTGGTGATACACGGTACGATATCGGCCAACAACGTATCTTGTTCGCTGCGCTGTCCAAAGTCTTCATTGAGGGCCAGACAGAGGGCTTTTCGGTGTTTTTTTATCGACGTTTTCAGTGCGGAAAGATGCGCCCGTCGTTCTTGGAGTGAGGGTGTCGTTGCGGCTTGATAGGCTGTTTTTTGGCTATAAAGCGTGGCTTCCATCTGTTGGCTGATGGTTGGAAGTGCATGGACATTTTCGGCCGCAGTCATCGTTAAATTCCGTATCAGGTAAGCGTTATAAAAACCGACAAAGAGTCGGTTTTTAGTGTACCGGTTTTCCCTGCTGCCGACTGTGAATTGCTAGACAACTTGGCGTGTGCGCAATAACCACCTCACGCGATTATTTAGCGGGCAACGTATGGCCGCTTTGTTCGGCATGAAACACGGCCATGAAGGTGTCGAAATACTGTTGCAGTTGTTGACCATCGTGCGTGTCACCGAGCATGTCGAGCAAGGCAATACCCGCTTCACAGGTACACAAGTTTCCCGCTTGCTGATTACGGCGCAGGGCATAGTGTGACGTGCTTGTGGGTTGTAACGCTAAGCGCGGTAAGGTGGCTAACCACGGACTACGCCGCACCATTTTTCGGGCTTCCTGCCACGTGGCATCGAGCACAATAAACAGGGGGATCTTGCCATCTTGGGGCTGATACGGCTGGGCGGGGGTTGTGTCATCGCCGGGAAACAGCAGCCAAGGCTGAAAACGGGGATCGGCCAGTTGCGCCAAAAGTTCAGCCGGTGGATTGATCCTGTCCCAAATCGGACGCTGGCAATGGGGCAGGCTACGCAGCATCAGTTGGCCGGTATTGGTGGCTTTACCCACTTCACGGGGGTGGGTCAGCAGCACAAAGTGGCTTTGGCTGTGCAACTTCGGCTCGGCATGGCAAATGCAGTTGTGTCGTAAGCCACAGCGTGGGCAAGCCGCCATGGGCGGGGTAGAAGACGGTGATTGCATAGGGTGTGCCCTTTCACGTTGACGAAAAACACAAAGCGGCCGAGGCCGCTTTGTGGGGAGTGCTGTGGGCAGAATGGCCGCTTATTTCAGGCAGTGTTCAACCAAGTAGTGCGCCACGGCTTCATCGGCACAGCTGCCGATTACTTCATTATCAGGCAGGGCTTTTTTCACTTTCTCGTGGGCGGTTTCCATCACCAAGCCTTTGCCTGCCATACGTAGCATTTCGGCGTCATTCATGCCATCGCCGAACGCGATACAGTCTGCCAGCGTGTAGCCTTTCGCTTTCGCGACGGCGTCCAGCGCGTGGCCTTTCGAGACATTGGCATCCATCACTTCCAAGCACCACGGGGTGGAGAACGCGATGTTAGCGCGATCGCCGCACAGCGCATTCAGCTTGTCTTCCCACACCACCAGCTTGTCATGATCGCGGTCGTCATTGGTGAAGAAAATTTTCGCCACGCCTTCTACTGGTGGGTTCTCGACATCAAACACCTGGTAGGTGAAGGTGTCGTGGAAATCACGCAGGGCTTCGTCTTCTTGGTTCAGCAACCAATCTTCATTGCGGTAGATATGGATGCGCAAGGCTGGATCGTGCTTGGTCAGCGCGATGATGTCGCGGATCACGTCAGGTTGTACGTCTTGCTTGAAGATCACTTCATTCTGGCAGTTGTGCACGCGTGCGCCGTTAGAAGTGATCATGTAGGCCGGGATCCCCAATTGTTCACGCATACCGGCGACATCCACATGGTGGCGACCGGTGGCAAAGACAAAGTCCTTCTCTTGTTGATGAAGTTGGTTGAGGACGTCTTTGGTGAAGGGGGCAATCTTATGATCAGGCGTTAGCAGGGTACCATCCAGATCCGACGCAATAATTTTGTACATGCAACCTCTCGCGATAAAAACAGAGCCCCATCACCGTCACGGGATAGGGAGACTGCCCGCAGTGTAAACCAGAAACCGGAAGAAAAAAGAGGCTAATTTATCGCACGTGGATTTCCGCTTTCCGAAAGTGATCCAGCGCAGCTTTTAGCGCAGGATTGCGGTAGTCATCGCGTTCAAACAGCAGCTCATGGAATGCCCCGTCGATGATCTGCAGCTGACCATCTCGTCCCGCTTGCTGCATGGTGTGGCAGAAACGCTGTTGTGCGACATTATCGACAATGCTGTCCAACCCGGCCTGTAGCACCAGCAAGGGCGCGGTAATGTTACCGGCTTGTGCCACACTGCGGTGAGCAGCCGCGATGCTTTGCCACACCCAACGGGCGCTGGGCCCGCCGATGCGCAGTTCAGGGTGGTCATGATAGAGCTGACGGAACCACTGATAGCGCACAGCACTGTGGCTGAGTGGGTTATCCGCAAAAGGTTTCGGGTAATACGGTACTTGGCCGGGGGCGTAACTCGGTTGACGCTGAAATTGTTCGACCACGCGCGCCAGCGGTGAGGCAATTGGGCGCATCCAGTTTTTGATCGCAATGCCGTGCATCGGGGCGCTCAGTACCGCGCTGGTGATCAGATTAGGGTGTTGCGCCAAAAACAGGCTAGCGATGGTGCCGCCCATGGAATGGGCCAGTAAATGACGCTGGTGATAGCCTTTGGGCGCTATCACCGTCTGGTAGAAGGTCGCTAAGTCCGCCACATAGTCATCAAACTGTTCGACATGGCCCAGCTCGGTGTCAGCTGCAAGGCGATCGGATACCCCTTGTCCCCGGTGATCCAACGCGTACACATCGTAGCCTTGGCGAGTGAGATCATAAAACAGCTCTTGGTATTTCCAATAGCTCTCGATGCGCCCGTTCACTACGAGGATGGCTTTATCATGCTGCGCCGCCGTGAAGGCCACCCAACCAATACGCCGTTGACCGACACCCAGTATCTCGCCCTCTTGGCGTTGCTGCCACAATGCGGCGGCCGGCCCGGATAGGGTCTCAAGGTAGTGGGTTTCTTGGGTAAACTCATTTATTTGTGTGGCAGGGGCTGTCATGCGGGGTCTCTGTGAATCGTTACTGAGCCAAGTATATACCTAAGCGGGTTTGAGATCCGCGTTTGTCCTATCAGGAACGTGCACGACTTTCGGCCGGATTATCACAATAGGGGTGATCTGCGTGTGGCGTCGGGCGGATGGCGGGTTACATTGGTGCAACTGGATGTATATTCCATAAATAGGCGGGATTATTTTAATTTTGTGTTGTATGTGGCCATTTTGTGGTTTTTTCTGCGCGATAAAGCGTGGTTAATTAGGCGTAATACGGAATCGTGTGAAGAATGCAGCATGGCTCAGTGATATTATTCTCTGTTATTCCTTTCGTGTGCCATGAGGGTCACTCACACCATGTATGCTTACGTTGCGCGTCAGCCTATCTTTAACCGTCAACAGAAAACGGTCGGGTATGAGTTATTGTTTCGTGATGGCGAGAGCAATGCTTTTCCCAATATCGATGCCAACAAGGCCACGTGCAGGTTGTTGGTGGAAAACTTCATTGCGATGGGGAGCGATGCGTGCGATCTCGGCAAACGCCGTTTTATTAACTTCCCTCAGCAGAGTCTAGTGCGTTTATTGCCTACTTTACTGCCGAAAAAGCAGGTGGTGATTGAGGTACTGGAAACGTGTGAGCCCAATGACGAACTGTTTCTGGCGATCCGTCATTTGCACCGCATGGGCTATATGATTGCGCTGGATGATTTTGAAATGGATCCACGCTGGGAGCGTTTCCTACCCTATGTGCACATCATTAAGTTGGATTTAATGACGCTGGGCTTGCCTGCGGCGTGTGAGTTTGTGGCCAATAACCGCCATCGAAAATTGATGTTTCTGGCTGAGAAAGTGGAAACCCAGGCCGACTTTGATCGGGCGCTGGAAGGCGGTTTTCATTTTTTTCAAGGCTACTTCTTTAGCCGCCCGCAAGTGATGAAGAACCGTCAAATTACCCCTGAGCGTGTGGCCACGTTGCGTTTATTGCAGGAAGTTTGTCGACCGGCGGTGGATTTTTCACGGGTCGAGCAGATCATCATTGCTGATGTCTCTCTCTCTTATTTATTGCTGCGCTTCGTTAATAATGCGGCTCAGCGGACGAAAGTGCCGATCCGTGATTTTCGCCAAGCTTTGGTCTATTTAGGCGAAGATCGTCTGCGCATGTTCGTCAGTGCAGTGGCCACCGCGCAAGCAACGGTCAACAAACCGCAAGAGTTGTATGTGCTGTCGTTGGTCCGTGGGCGCATGTGTGAAGTGTTGGCACAAAGCCGTTGTGTGCATGCTGACAGTAAGATGGCCTTTATGGCGGGGTTATTGTCGTTACTGGATGCGTTGCTTGATAGCCCCTTGCCAGAACTGTTGGCGCAGTTGCCGTTGGAGCGGGACATTCGTGCTGCATTATTAACGCGACAAGGGACGATGGGGCAGATGTTACACTTGGTGGAAGCTTTTGAGCAGGCCGATTGGCCCACCGTGAATCAGTACGGCCGCGCACTGGGTTTAAGCAGTGAGTTGATTGGGAGCAGCTACCATCAGGCGATGCAGTGGGTATCGCAATATCTGATGGTGGCGTACCGCTAACGATCAGCGGTGGCGGCGAGAGACCACTGGCTCAGCGCTTTCACGGCGGCGGCCAACGCCGGATTCAGCGTTTTGTTGGCTGGGTAACACAAGCCTAAGCGACGAAACATCCGCGGCCCGTCTAACGGCACAGTGATCAGTCGGTTCGCCGCTTCTAATACCCCGGTCGGTAAAAACGAGATCCCAAATCCCGCCTGCACCAAGTGCATCACCTGCGTTTTATGTTCGGCTTTGGCCACCAAATTCACCGCCAAACCATCACAGGCTAACAAACCAATGGTCTGCTGGTGGGCCTCACACGGTGGGCACTCAATGAAATCATGCTGATGTAATTGTTCCGGGCGGACGCTTTTCAGTGTGGCCAACGGGTGATCTGGCAGCATGCACAGCAAATAATCTTCCTCCCACAGCGGCAAAAAAATCTCGCCGTCTTGTTTGAACATATCCAGCGTAATACGGGCCTCCGCCGGGGCGTCGTGATCCACCAATTCCAACAATAAATGCGGAATGTGCGCCCCCAAGGTCGCCATCACGCTGGCCAAAGCGGTTTGACTGAGATCGGGGAAATGCCCCAGTTTGAGCGTCAAGCACTCGGTGCGGGTTTGGAACAGGCCGGGTAAGCGCTGTACATCGGCCAGCAGGCGAATCGCTAGCGGGTAGAGGTAATGGGCTTCATCGGTCAGCGTGACCCCTTTTTTGTGCCGTTCAAACAGCGGCGTATTGAGTTCGTTCTCAAGCTGCTTGATCGCCGTCGAGATCGCCGGTTGAGAAACAAAGCAGCGTTCGGCCGCCAGAGTGATATTTTTTTCTTCATAGACCGCCACAAAGCAGCGTAATAAACGTAAATCCATAATCGTGATGCGCTTGGGGAACAAGAGGGAGGGTGTGAGCGATCATAGCAGAAAAGCACAAGCCGGACAGAATGCCCGGCTTGTGTGGATGTCGATGGGATTAACCGGCGACGTTGTAGTAGGTCGCGGCGCCCGGACCGACGGGCAGTCCTAAGATGAACACCCAGACGTAGAACATGATGCTCCAGCCGACCACGAAGACCATCGAGTACGGCAGCATGGTGGAAATCAGCGTGCCTAGCCCCAGGTTCTTCTGATAGCGGGATGCCACCGCGAGGATCATGCCGAAGTAGCTCATCATCGGGGTAATGATGTTGGTCACCGAGTCACCAATACGGTACGCCGCCTGAATGGTTTCCGGTGCATAGCCGACCAGCATCAGCATCGGCACGAAGATCGGTGCTGTCACGGCCCACTGCGCGGAGGCTGAACCAATCATCAGATTGATAAAGCCACACATCAGGATAAAGGCGAAGAACAGCGCCGGACCCGTCAGGCCGATGGACTGCAGGAAGTCGGCACCCCCGACGGCAAACACCTGACCGAAGTTGGTCCACTTAAAGAACGCGACAAACTGCGCGGCGAAGAACACTAACACAATGTACATGCCCATCGATGACATGGCGTTCGCCATCGCATCAATCACATCACGGTCGTTTTTCATCGTGCCGACGACTTTACCGTAGACAAAGCCCGGAATCGCGAAGAACACAAAGATGAAGGCCACGATCCCTTTCAGGAACGGTGAGCCCGCGACGAGGCCCGTGTCAGGGTGACGCAGAATGCCGTTTTCCGGCACGATGGTCAGCGCCAAGAGGGCTGACACCACCAAGGCTGCCAGACCCGCGGCTTTCAAGCCTTTCTTTTCCAGTGCCGTCAGCGAGCCGAGCTTATCTTGACCGAGATCCACGCTGGCGTCGTCCGGGTTGTATTTACCCAGTTTCGGCTCCACGATTTTCTCTGTCACCAAGGCACCCATGATGGTGATGGCAAAGGTTGAGACAAACATGAAGTACCAGTTGGCTTCAGGGCCGACGGTGTAGGTCGGATCAATCATTTGCGCGGCGGTTTGGGTGATCCCAGACAGCAGTGGATCGACGGTGCCCAGCAGCAGATTGGCACTGTAACCGCCTGACACACCAGCAAAGGCTGCGGCTAAGCCCGCCAACGGGTGACGACCCAGCGAATGGAACAGCATGGCCGCCAGCGGCACCAATACCACATAACCCAGTTCAGACGCGGTGTTAGACACGATACCGGCAAACACCACGACCAAGGTCACCATGCGCTTGGACGCGCCCATGACCAAGCCACGCATGGCGGAAGAAAGCATGCCCGAATGTTCGGCAATGGCGACACCCAGCATGGCTACCAAGACGGTGCCCAGCGGGGCAAAACCGGTAAAGTTCGTCACCAGATGCGCGACAATTTTTTGCAAGCCTTCCGCGTTCAGCAGGCTCACGACATGGATCATACCATCGGCCGCCCGACCCGGTGCCCCTTCAGGGCGGGGATCCATCACGGAGACCCCAAAGTAGCCCGCGATCCCTGATGTGATCAAAATGGCTAAACAGAACAAGGCGAACAGAGTGATGGGATGGGGCAATAAGTTACCGAGCCACTCGACCGTGTCGAGGAACCGGGTAAAGCGGGTTTTCTGCGGTTTTTGTGGATGTTGTGTTTGCGGTGAAGCGCTATGCATCCCGACCTCCATTTAGCGTTTTAATCCCATCAATGGGTACGTCTTTCGATATGTGTTTTGCGAAAGGTTACGCTATTGTTAATGCATAAAACAAGAGGAAGTTGCACATAATATGGCTAACTGTTCGTTTTTTGTCTCAAAAAAGTTAATTTACTGACGGTTTGTATAGTGTGCTATCCATAACTAAAACCAATGATAAACAGAAGAAATGCGTATTTTTCACTTATAGCAAAACGGATTATAGTGACGGCTAACATCACACGGCCGTGGATGAAAGTGCTCCCCTGAGGTGCGGCGATAGGCTGGCGCTATGGGGACAAGGTTTTCTTTTCTGAAGGTATTACTATGTCTACTCAATCTCTTGTCGTGATCACTGGCGCCAGCTCTGGCATTGGCGAAGCCACCGCGCGTACCTTGTCTGCTGCCGGTCATCCTTTGTTGTTGTTGGCACGCCGTTTAGACCGTTTAGAAGCGTTGGGTCTACCCAATACCTTGTGTCGTCAGGTTGATGTGACCGACGGTGCGGCGGTGTCTGCGGCGATTGCCGAAGCGGAAGCCCAATTTGGTCCGGTGGATTGCTTGGTGAACAATGCCGGTGTCATGCTACTTGGCTTGGCGCACGAGCAAGATCCGACAGAATGGAAAACCATGTTTGATGTGAATGTGATGGGCTTGCTGAATGGCATTCATGCGGTGTTGGCACCGATGAAAGCCCGCAAGCACGGTACTGTGATCAACATCAGCTCGGTGGCGGGCCGTAAAACGTTCCCGAACCACGCGGCCTACTGCGGCACCAAGTTTGCGGTGCATGCCATCACGGAAAATATCCGTGAAGAAGTGGCCGATGATAATGTGCGTTTCATTACGATTGCCCCTGGCGCGGTAGACACTGAATTGCTGAGCCATACCACCAGTGACGCGATCAAAGACGGTTACGAAGAGTGGAAAGAAGGCATGGGCGGCGTGATTGCACCACAAGATATCGCCAATGCGATCAGCTACGCTTATCACCAGCCACAGCACCTGTGTATTCGTGAGATTGTCTTGGCGGCGACGCGTCAGCAGCCGTAATCTCGACCGGCAGTTTCTCTTCTGGCATCAGTTACTTCATGGTGACTGGCTGCTATAGTCAAAACGGCGTCTTCCCTTGCGGGGAGGCGCCGTTTTGGCGTTTTTGGCGCTGTCTGGCAGCAGGTTGATCGAAGAGAGGCGGAGCAAACCGGTGAGAGAAAAGATCCTATTTTTTGATGTACTACGGTGCATGGCGGCCTTGGCCGTGGTGGCCATTCATGTGCTGGGTCCCTACCGCGATCAGCTGGGGGTGATCCCAGACGCCGACTGGATCACCGCCGTGAGTATCAATAGCGCCAGTCGCTGGGCGGTGCCCGTGTTCATCATGATCACCGGGGCGCTTATGCTGTCGGATCAGCGGCCGTTTGAACTTGGTTATTACCTTAAGCGCCGACTGGGCAAAGTGCTGGTCCCGTTTTTGGTTTGGTCGTGTTTTTACGCCGTGTTGTCAGGTGTGACCCTCAGTGGGTTTGACGGTCAGGTGGTGTGGGAGAAACTGCGCGATTTGCCCGTGCATGAAACCTACTACCACCTTGGCTTCTTCTATTATTTTTTGCCGCTATATCTGGTGGTGCCTTTTTTGCGCCACGCCGTTCAACACGGGGATCGCACCGCCGTGACGGCCATGACCGCTGTGTGGTTGGGGCTGACGACGTTATTTTTATGCCATATTGATGGCCCGTGGAGCCATGAGCTCGTGCTCTACAGTGGCTATTTGCTGTTGGGGTATGGCTTATTCCAATATCAATGGCCGCGGGCGGGCTGGTTATGGGGATTCGGTGCCTTGGCGCTGGTGGTGACCGATTACATGGTACTCAGTCGCAGCTTTGCCTCGGGGGAATACACCGTCGGCCGCTGGTTATCGTATAAAACCCTCAATACCGCGTTGATTGCTGCCGCCGTGTTTGCCTTGGGGCGCTATCTGGCGACACGCTGTTCACCTCGGTTGATGACCGGCATGGCCTTTATGAGTCGCTACAGTTTAGGGATTTACCTGCTGCACCCGCTGTTCTTGTGGCCGGTACGGGCGTTTGATGGGTATGTGTGGCCACCGGCGGTGATGATCCCATTGTTGACGGTCGTGATCACCGCGGTGTCATTGGCAGCCAGCTGGCTATTGGCGAAAAGCGCCAAAACGGCCTGGCTGGTGCCATAATCAAAGATTGGGGTTAGTCACGCTGCAAGGCAAAGTGTAAAAACTTCACGCCTTGATACGTCATGGTGCCATAGTCGCCCGGTTGCAGATGGTGATAGTAATGGATCCCTACCATGAACTCGCGCTTGGGGCCGCCTTTCGTCGGTTGCACGTAAATCCAGTACTCTTCGTTGTCCTCACCCGGTTGTGCGCCAATGATGGCGTTACTTTGCTTATCGAGAATTTGGACCTCAATCGTGCGTTCCGGTGCGTTTTCGCCCAGCATGTGACGGCGGTAGAAACGAATAAATAAAATGACCGCAACGGCGAGCATGGCCACCACGGCCACAATGATCCAAGTTGGCATGAGTCCTCCTAACTGCCTGTATGACGCATTTAGCCGCTATTATTCCGGATGACAGCCAGTGAGAGTATGGGCGAGAGAGCAAAGCGTGATCCGGATACGGTAATCCACCCGAAACACGTGAGGGAAGGGTGAAAAAAGCAGTGACTCAATCGGTTATGCTTGACCTGTGAGCAAGGGGATCGGCAGCATCATTCCCCCTTTGTTTTCTTGTCAACTCGCGGTAAGTTACAGTGAGCGATTAAAAAGGAACCATGGATTATGGCGAATATTGAGTTAGTGGTGACACGGTCAAGGCGGATAGAACGCTTACTGCGTGAGCATTACCATGCAGAGGGGAAGGGCTTACATCAGCTGATCAACAGTTGTGAAGAGCGTTTACCCCATGACGTGATAGCCAAACTGCGTTTCATTGCCTCAGTACGTAATAAAACGGTCCACGAGGACGGTTATCGGCTAGACGATAAAAAAGGGTTTATTGCGGCGTGTAAGGTGTGTGAAAAAGAGCTGACACCGCGCAGTGGGCGTTTTGTCTGGACGGCAGCCATCTTACTGGTGGTCGGGGTGACGGCGATGGCGTTATGGTTTTATTCCGTGCACTGGCACCGTATCGACTTAATGCCTTGATAGCCTGACGTGAGAACGAATAGCGTAGCACTGAGCGCCTAGTACTCGGCGCTGATAACCAAGGCTTATCGCCAACAAACACGCATAAAAAAAGGTGCCCTTAGGGCACCTTTTTTTATGCGAATTTAGGCTTAATAAATCACAGGCAGCGTCATCAGACCGACAACGACGGCGATCATAACTAGGCCTTGTTTTTGAGAAGAAGTGAACATAGAAGGCTCCTTGGCGTGCTACTGGATAATTGATGTGATTAGAATAGCATCATTTTCACTGCTTTCTCAAGCCTCAATGTAATTTTGCGGTAATAAAAACATTTTATAGGGTGTTGATGGGGCGAAAATGGCACAGTAAACGTGGTTATTTGTTTTGGTTAAAAGGTGTCCGTTGGTAATTTTCGCCGTGGATTTTCAGTTAATGTGTTGTTTTTGATATTTATTTTGCTGTTTGTTTTGTCRCCAATGTGCATTTTTACCATGTGGTGAGAATAAAAATGTAAAAACAGTGCTTTTGTCAGCGTGATGTTAGATATTCGCGTGTTCTGCTTTTTGCTTGCCATAATGATAGACGAATAAAACAAGATGCTCTATTTTTGTCTGACAAAATAGTGATCGACCGTCTGTTTTTCTGGGCGATCAGTCCCTTTTTTTTGTTTGAGTACTGGCTGGTGTATTTTCTGCTTTTTTTTGCCTTGTTCTTGTTTATCTTGTTGATAATAAAGGTTGTTGTTGGCTGTTTTTAAGTGCGATTTTATCGTCTCATGCCTGCCGTTGCCGCCAATTTGTGATCTCCGTTATCGTGTTGGTGTTTCATTGGGCTGAGTAATCGTTTGCATGGTCGGTTATCGGGTTTTCATGCCGCTGTAGCAGGGGATGCGGCGCGGAGGTGGGACAATCGGCGAAACCGGCGATGCGCGCCGTTATGAGGCTATTCGCTAAAGGGGAATAGGTGCTCTTGGCTGTACAGGCTAGGCTGGATACAGGAGGTCGATGATGAATGAACCTTGGTGCAAGGTGTATAGCGCCGCTAACATGCTGGAGGCACACAGTCTGAAAGGGTTGCTGCTGGCTCACAATATTGACGCACAGACCCGGGGTGATGGACTCAGTGCGGCTGCGGGTGAGTTACCGGCCAATGTGGTCGAAGTGAGCGTGTGGGTGCGGCAATCTCGGCAAGGCTTGGCGCGCTCGGTGTTGCAAGACTATGAGCAAGCGGCCGAGTGGGAGTGGCAGTGTCCGCAGTGTGGGGAAGACAACGCTGGCAGTTTTGAGATCTGTTGGCAATGCGGGGCCGAGCATCCGTCGTTATAATGCCAAATCACAAACATGCATTATAAATGCATTATATTGTTTTGGGTCAAACTGCGCGATGGCGTTGTACGCTACGCTGGCGGTATCTTTTATTACGCAGACCGATTGCCCGTGATCGGCAAGAGAGAGACATCATGACCCAAGTACACGCCCACAATGTATTGAACATGCTATTGGCTGCAGAAACGCCTTATACTCGTGAAAGCCTGACCCAAGCGGTTGAGGCGGAATACGGGGAAGCCGTGCGTTTTCATACTTGCAGCCAAGAAGGCCTAACCCTTGAAGCGTTGCTGACCTTCTTGCTGGATCGCCGTAAAGTGGTACAAGACGGCGATATCTTGATGGCCAACCCTGAGCGCATGTGTAACCACTAAAGCGTGACAAGTTCTGGCCGGATAGCCGTAGGCTAGGAATAAAATAAACAGATATAAAAAAAGCGAGGCTCGTTGGCCTCGCTTTTTTATACCATGTGTTTGCGTCGAATATCGAGCAGCGCAAAAATGCCGAAGATCAGGATCGACCATTTTTCCCAGCGCGACAGGGTGAGTTTGTCACCAAAGGCGCCGAGGAAGATCAGCATTTGCAAGCCGTGCATCATCAGCAAAAAGCCGGTCATGATGTACAGCGCCATCGCCGCCACGCCCGGGAAGGGGTGAAAAATATTCAATAGCAACACCAGCCAGACGAAACCAATCGCGCCTTTGGCCAGTAGGATCAGTGCTTTCATGCTCCCTCTCTTTCAAACAGACGGTAACAGACTTGTCCCGCCGTTTTTTCCTTGTGTAAATGCCAGTGGCTCGGTGTCGGTAAGTCACCCAGCTCTTTTTCCGTTTCAATATAAATAATCGCGTGCGGGGCAAGCCAGTTATTTTGCTCAAGCAGCGTGATCACTTCCGGTAACAGACCTTTGCGGAACGGCGGATCGATGAACACCACGTCAAAAGGCGTGCCCGGTTGCTTGAGGTACGTTAAGCTATCGGTATGACGCACCGTGGCGTTGTCTGCCCCAAGGGTTTGACGGTTTTTCTCAAGCTGTTCAGCGGCTTTTTTGTCTAGCTCCAGCAGGGTGACGTGCTCGGCGCCGCGAGATAGGGCTTCAAAGCCCAGACTGCCACTGCCGGTGAACAGATCCAAGCAACGAGCCTCAATCATATCTTGCGCCAACCAGTTGAAGACGGTTTCTTTGACGCGATCGGTGGTCGGGCGGAGTCCTTCAACGTCATGGACGGGCAGTTTACGGCCACGCCAGCGTCCGCTGATGATCCGTACGAATCCTTCGCGGCTAGAGGGGGAAAGGTTTTTCCCGGATTGTTGTCTGCGTCTCGTCATAGATTTCTTCGACCGTTGAGAAAATGATAGTATACCCAAACCCTTGTGTTATGTGCTATGAGAAGCACGGCCAAAAGGGACGTTGGGTATTATTAACCTGTATTTAAGCCGCAAATTGTACCAATCAAGCTCTAGGATTTGCCAATGGCAGAAAAAAAGAAACGTGGATTATTTTCGTGGTTGGGTTTTGGCTCTGATGAGTCAACCGAGCAAACGAAGCAACAGGATGACGCACACGCATCCGTAGACAGTGGTGTTGAGGCGAAAGCCGCGGCAGACGCACAAGCAGAGGTTGAAGCACAAGCGGCTGAAGACGCGCTGGCAAAGGCCCAAGCCGAAGCCGCTGAAGCAGAAGCGACAGCCCTGGCGGAGGCTCAGGCTGCCGCAGAGGCACTCGCAGAAGAACAAGCAAAAGCCGAAGCGCAAGCGTTGGCTCAGGCAGAAGCCGAAGCAGAAGCACAGGCGAAGGCGAAGGCATTAGCCGACGCCCAAGCCGCAGCGGAAGCCCAGGCGAATGCTGAGGCTGCGGCTATGGCCGCGACTGTCGAACAAGAAAAACCGAAAAGTGAAGGTTTCTTCGCGCGCTTGATGCGCGGCTTGAAAAAGACCAAAACGAACTTTGGGGCCGGTTTCTTTGGCTTGTTCCGTGGCAAGAAAATCAATGATGAGCTGTTTGAAGAATTAGAAGAGCAGTTGTTGGTGGCCGATGTCGGTATGGACACCACGCTAAAAATCATCGAAAACCTGACCGAGAAAGCCAGCCGCAAAGACTTGCAGGACGGTGAAGCCCTGTACGGTCTGCTGAAAGATGAATTGAGTGAGATGCTGGCAAAAGTCGAGCAACCGCTGGTGGTGGATACCACCAATAAGCCGTATGTGATTTTGATGGTCGGCGTCAATGGCGTGGGGAAAACCACCACCATTGGTAAGCTGGCGAAGCAATTCCAGAGCGAAGGCAAGTCTGTGATGTTGGCGGCGGGTGATACCTTCCGTGCGGCGGCGGTTGAGCAGTTGCAAGTCTGGGGGGAGCGTAACAATGTGCCGGTCGTGGCACAGCATACCGGCGCCGACAGTGCGTCGGTGATCTATGATGCGATCGAATCGGCCAAAGCGAAAAATGTGGATGTGGTGATTGCGGATACCGCGGGGCGCCTGCAAAACAAAGGCCACCTGATGGAAGAGCTTCGCAAAATTGTCCGCGTGATGAAAAAAGTCGATCCGGCCGCGCCGCATGAAATTATGCTAACGGTGGATGCGGGTACGGGCCAAAACGCCATTAGCCAAGCCAAACTGTTCAGTGATGTGGCACCGGTCACCGGGATCACCATCACCAAGTTGGATGGTACGGCGAAAGGCGGCGTGATCTTTGCCGTTGCGGATCAGTTCAGCATCCCGATCCGCTACATCGGTATCGGTGAAGGGATTGAAGATCTGCGTCCTTTCGCGGCGGATGAATTTATTGAAGCACTCTTTAGTGACGAGGAATAAGGTGTGATCCGGTTTCAGCAGGTAAGTAAAGCTTATCGCGGTGGGCGTCAGGCCCTGCAAAAGGTGGATTTCCATTTGCAGCCCGCCGATATGGCATTTTTAACGGGCCATTCTGGGGCAGGTAAGAGTACCCTGCTGAAACTGATTTGTGCGCTGGAGCGCCCAAGTGATGGTCAGGTGTGGTTTAACGGCCATGACATCAGCCGTATCGACAGTAAGCAGATCCCCTTCCTGCGCCGCAACATCGGCATGATTTTCCAAGATCATAAGCTGTTGATGCGGCACACCATCTTCGACAACGTGGCGATGCCGCTACGGGTCGAGTTGGCGAACGAAAAAGACGTGAAGCGTCGCGTTTCTGCGGCGTTGGATAAAGTGGGCTTGCTCGACAAAGCCCGCTGTCTACCGATCCAATTATCGGGCGGTGAACAGCAGCGAGTCGGTATTGCCCGCGCCATTGTCAACAAACCCTTGTTGCTGTTGGCCGATGAGCCAACCGGTAACTTGGATGCGGAGCTGTCACACCAAATCATGGCCCTGTTTGCGGAATTTAACCGCGTCGGGGTGACAGTGTTAATGGCCACGCACGACACGTCATTGTTATCGACCTACAACTACCGCCGTCTGGATTTGCATCAGGGCCAATTGAGGGAGATCGCTTGTGGCGCGTAATAAAACCGGCTTTTTCAGCCTGCATTGGCAGCAATGTAAGCAAGCACTGACTGATCTGAAACGCCGCCCCATGGGCAATGTGCTCACGCTGGCGGTGTTGGCGTTTGCCTTGACCTTACCCACCACGTTTTACTTGTTCGCCAAGAACATGACGTTGGTAGCACAGGCATGGCATACCCCGACGCAACTGACCTTGTACCTCGAAGAAGGGATCAGTGCGGCGGAAGCCGAGCAGGTCCGTGACACGCTGGCCGGCTGGCCAGAGATCAGTGATGTGCAATATATCTCGCCCGATCAAGGGTTAGCCGAATTTCGTCAGCAAGCGGGCTTTGAGCATGCGCTCAGTCTGCTGGATGACAACCCGCTGCCTGCCGTTGTGATTGTACAGCCGGGTGCGCAGTGGCAAGCCGCGAATGCGGCCAGTCAGCTTGCTGCACAGCTGCGAACTCAGCCGGAAGTGGCGGAAGTGCGTCTCGACAGCGATTGGTTGCAACGCCTGTCTGCGATCAAGCAACTGGTGGTAACCTTGGCCGCCATTGTTTCCGGACTCATGCTGTTTGCAGTCTTCCTGATTGTCGGCAATACCTTGCGTCTGCAAGTGCTGAATCAGCGCGATGAAATTCAAGTGATGAAGCTGGTGGGGGCAACCGACAGCTTTATTCTGCGTCCGTATTTGTATACCGGCATGTGGTACGGTGTAATTGGCGGCACGATCGCGTGGTTGTTGACCGTGGTGATCACATTGTTGCTTGAGCAGGCCGTGGCCCAGTTGGCCAACTTATACGACAGCTCCTTCCGTTTAGTCGGGTTGTATTGGGATGAGACCTTGCTCCTTGTGATGGTCGCGGCGTTCCTTGGCCTACTGGCTGCCCGCTTATCCGCGGGTCGTCACCTGAAAGAAATTGAACCTATCTGACGTTTTTTCTTTTTCAAATGGGGTAAATTACGCGCCCCGCTTGCAATAGTGCCCACTTTCTGGGCATTATTGCGGGTTCAAGCAATTTCCAATTGGTACAAAAAACACACGAGGTTTGTTGAATGGCACAAGAGATGACATCAATGGCTTTAGTTTCTGCTGACAGTCTGGACAGTTACGTTCAAAGTGTTAACCACTATCCGATGTTATCGGCAGAGCAGGAACGCGAGTTGGCTGAGCGTCTTCATTTTGATGGCGACATTAATGCGGCAAAGGCATTGGTTATGTCACATCTTCGCTTTGTCGTTCATATTGCTCGTGGGTATTCCGGCTATGGCTTACCGATGGCGGATTTGGTGCAAGAAGGCAACATTGGCCTGATGAAAGCGGTCAAGCGTTTCAACCCAGAAGTGGGCGTGCGTTTGGTGTCGTTTGCGGTGCACTGGATCAAAGCGGAAATCCACGAATACGTTTTGCGTAACTGGCGTATCGTGAAAGTGGCCACCACCAAGGCACAACGTAAATTGTTCTTCAATTTGCGTAAATCGAAAAAGCGCTTGGGCTGGTTCAATAATGACGAAGTGGCCATGGTCGCGGAGCAGCTTGGGGTGGATGCGAGCGAAGTGCGGGAAATGGAGTCGCGACTGGCGGCACAGGATCCGGCTTTTGAATTGCAAGCGGAAGATGACGATCGTGAATCTAGCTACAGTGCGCCGGTGTATTATCTGGAAGACAAATCGTCAGATTTGGCACTAAAGTATGAAGAAAATAACTGGGAAAGCCATGCGAACAATCGCCTGTCGAATGCCCTGGCGAGCTTAGATGCGCGTAGCCAGCACATTGTGCGTTCCCGTTGGTTGGATGACAACAAGTCGACCTTGCAAGAACTGGCTGATCACTATGAAGTGTCGGCAGAAAGGATCCGTCAGTTAGAAAAAAATGCGATGAAAAAGCTGAAAGAGTCGGTCGGCGACTTCGCCTGAGGATCATCAGTATCGCGTGAAAAACTATCCACAAAGTTAGATTTGCAAAAACCAGCCAAGGGCTGGTTTTTTTGTGCCTGAAATCTGGGAGATAGCTCACAGTCAGGCGGGGAAAGGGGGGGTTGTAATACTTTTATCCACAGCTTTTGATCGGATCCGATCTACATATAGTGGATCCTTTTTTTGAAAAACACATTATCAACGCAATTCACAGCTTTTTCCACAGGCGGTGGCTTTTTGTACATAGTGGGTTTGTCGGCGGAGGTGCCGCGATCGCCAAGCCTTGCCAGATCTGGGCTGCGGGGTGTTATCACGGGGCGGTATAACCCGTACTTTTTGCATGGGGTTGTGAGTAACTTGCTGGGGTACAATGGGGAACCGTCTCTACTGATAGTATGACGATCAGGAAGCGGACGATCATCACATTTTCTTGGTCAACAGCGATCCTGTTGGCCGATCTTACGGTCAGAGAGTTGCGAGTTTATGGATCAGTTTGAACAGATTTCCGCCGAGCAAGCCCAACAGTTATTAATCCAACCCGACAGCGGTGCCATCTTAGTGGACATTCGCGATCCCCAGTCGTTTGCGTTGTCTCACCCACAAGGGGCATTCCACCTGACCAATGACACCATGGTGACATTGATGAATACGGTGGAGTTTGAGCAACCGGTGATCGTGATGTGTTACCACGGTATCAGTAGCCAAGGCGCCGCCCAGTATTTGATCCACCAAGGATATGACAGTGTATACAGCTTAGAAGGTGGCTTTGAGGCGTGGAAGCGACAGGCGTTGCCGTGCGTGGACATGGCCTGATCACCTCGACAAATTCTCTCGCGAAGGGCATGCTGGTAACAGTGCACGCTCCCGGCATGAAGCGGAGCGTGGCTGGCGACCTTGGAGAGTGAATATGTACCGCTTAGCAGGATTAACCAACCCGCGTCAGGCGCAGGCGTTTATTGATTACATGGCATCGCGTGGCATTGCGTTGTCATTGGCTCCTGAGCCGGAAGGGATGTTTGCCATTTGGCTGCAAGACGGGCAGCACTTGGTGGAAGCCGAAGCCGAGCTGAACCACTTTTTGGCCAACCCGTCAGATAAAAAATACCAAGCTGCGTCATGGACGGTTGCAGAATCGCGCACCGCGACATTTTTCTACCGCAGCCCCAGCTTGATCAAGATGGTCAAACAGCAAGCCGGCCCCTTTACCCTCACCGTGCTGGTGGCGGCGCTCGGGATCGCCGTGTTGTGGTTTCTGGGGTTTAGTCAGACACTGTTTAATTGGCTGCATTTTCCGTTCATGGACGGGGATCAATGGCAGGTGTGGCGTTTCTTCACGCATGCGCTATTGCATTTCTCTGTTTTACACGTGGTGTTTAACTGCCTGTGGTGGTGGTTGCTTGGCGGGCAGCTTGAGCAGCACAGCGGCAGCGGAAAATTGATCCAAGTGTTCTTGCTTTCCTCCTTAGTGTCCGGGTTTGCTCAGTTCTGGTTTGTCGGCCCGAACTTCGGTGGCCTGTCAGGTGTGGTCTATGCCTTGATGGGGTACATCTGGTGGATGGGCTGGTTGGCGCCCGCGCGTAAACTGTCGCTGCCCAATTCGTATGCGGCCTTTATGTTGGTTTGGCTGGTATTAGGCTTTGCCGATGTCGTGGGCATGTCGGTGGCTAACATGGCCCACTTGTTCGGTTTGCTGACCGGCTGCGGCCTGGCATTGATTGATGCAAAATGGCGCCAGCAAACTTCATGAGTGGGATCGCCATCATTGGCTTATTCCCCTGACACTAGGTAAGATGACAAGGCTTCGCATTACGCGAAGCCTTGTTGTTTTCAAGCCCGTAAGCCGATGATCATTCGGTGATTGTGATACCTGATAGCGCGTTACACATTGGGCGTGTTAAAGGTGCTAGGCAAGGTTGATAAAGGAGCTGCGACCGCCGTGAAGCAAAGCAAACGACATCAGGAAATCATAGATCTTGTTCAAAGCCAGGGGTACGTCAGTACCGATGATCTGGTCGCTCGGTTTAATGTCAGTCCTCAAACGATTCGGCGTGATCTCAATGAGTTGGCCGCCGATAATCAAATTCGTCGCCACCATGGGGGTGCGACGCTGCCATCCAGCTCCGTGAATACCGCTTACAGTGCTCGCAAGGTGATGCAGTTGGCGGAAAAAGACGCCATTGCGATAGCCATGGTGCAACACATTCCCGATGGGGCCACCTTATTTATCGATATCGGCACCACGCCAGAAGCCGTGGCGCGTGCATTACTGGATCACCATGATTTGCGTATCGTGACCAATAACCTCAATGTGGCGAGCATTCTGACCGGTAAAGACGATTTTCGGGTGATTTTGGCCGGTGGGGAAGTGCGTAACCGTGATGGTGGTATCGTCGGTGAAGCCACGGTGGATTTCATTGCCCAGTTTCGTTTGGACTTTGGCATTCTCGGTATCAGCGGGATTGATCTCGATGGCTCGTTGCTCGACTTTGATTACCATGAAGTGCGGGTGAAGCAGGCCATTATTGAAAACAGCCGTTGCGTCATGCTGGGTGTCGACCACACCAAATTTGGCCGTGGCGCGATGGTGAATCTGGGCAATATTAGTCAGATAGACATGCTGTTTACCGATCAGGCACCCCCTGCGGAATTGACCCACTGTTTGACAGAACACGACATCGCCGTAGAGATTGTCGCTCACGCCTAGTGCTTTACGTCTTACGGTGCCCACAAGGCAAGCAAAGTGCTAACCGACCATCAAAGGGTACCCCACAGGGTACCCTTTTTTTTCACAAATGCCGCGCCGATCAAAATAACACCAATGCGATCTTTTATTAGGATGATATTGCGCATTTTATTCGCTATTATTTTCGTTATCGAACATTTAAGGCTCGATATTGAGCGTTTATGTAAAGACAGACCGCGATCGTACAACGCCGATCGCTAACGGAGAGCGCAGAATGACAGTAGCAAACGGTGAGGCGACGCGAGCGGCACACGAGATATTGGATGTGATTGTGGTCGGCGGCGGGATCAATGGCGCAGGGATCGCGGCCGATGCGGCGGGGCGAGGACTGCGAGTTGGGTTGTATGAAGGACAAGATTTTGCCTCCGCGACCTCGTCAGCCAGCTCGAAGTTACTGCATGGCGGTTTGCGCTATTTGGAACATTATGAGTTTCGCTTGGTCGCTGAAGCATTGGCGGAGCGGGAAGTGCTCCTGAAAAAAATGCCGCATATTGCCCGCCCGATGCGTTTTCGTCTGCCTCATCGCCCACATTTGCGTCCGGCATGGATGATCCGTGCCGGGTTGTTTTTGTACGACCATCTAGGAAAACGGACCACACTGCCTGCCAGTGAAGGGATCCGATTTGGTGACGCCTCGGTGTTACACCCGCACATGACGCAGGGGTTTGAATACTCGGATTGCTGGGTGGATGATGCCCGTTTGGTGATCCTCAATGTGATGGAAGTGGCTGAGCGCGGCGGCGAAGTGCGTAACCGGTGTCGGGTTGAACAGGCGGTACAAGAGAATGATTTGTGGCGAGTCACGGTGCGTGACATGCTGACCGGTGCGCGTTTTGAACGGTATGCCCATGCGCTGGTGAACGCTGCCGGCCCGTGGGTGTCCGCATTTTACGATCAGGGACTGACGCTACCTTCGCCGTACGGCATTCGCCTGATCAAAGGGTCACACATTGTGGTGCCGCGTGTGCATGACGAGCCGCAGGCGTACATTTTACAAAATGATGATCAGCGGATTGTGTTTGTCATTCCGTACCTGGATAAGTTTTCGATGATTGGTACCACGGATGTGGAATACCACGGCGACCCACGTGAAGTGGCCATCGATCAGAACGAAATTCGTTATTTGCTCGATGTCTACAATGCCCATTTTACCCGCCCGCTGACAGAAGCCGATGTGGTGTGGACGTGCAGCGGGGTGCGACCGTTGTGTGATGACGAGTCGGACTCACCGCAGGCGATCACCCGTGATTACACCTTAACCTTGCAGCAAGACGGTGAGCAGGCGCCCTTGTTGTCTATTTTTGGCGGCAAGCTGACGACCTACCGCAAACTGGCTGAATCCGCCATGGCCAAATTGGCGCCGTTCTTTCCGGCTATGGGCCAACCGTGGACGGCGCAGTCGACGCTGCCGGGTGGGGAGATAGACGGTGATTTGACGGCGTACCGCGCGCAACTCGCCCTGCGTTATCCGTGGGTGGAGGCCACGACCTTGCAACGGTGGGTCAGCAGTTATGGTTGCCGGGTTGAACGTCTGCTGGCTGATATCAGCAGTGAAGCGGCGATGGGGCAGCACTTTGGTGCGGGTTTATACGCGTGCGAGTTGGACTATTTGATGGCGGAAGAGTTTGTGCAGCAGGCTGACGATGCGCTATGGCGACGCAGTAAGTTGGGTTTGTATTTGGATGCGACGCAGCAGCAAGCGGTCGCGGAATACATCACCCAATGTCAGGCCCGTGATGCGGCGTGATGCTCGACTAGCAACGAGAACTGAGAACCGAAAAAGCGCCGAGATGGGCGCTTTTTTATTGTCTGTATAGCGAGTGAGGTGCTAGCTGGCCGGTTATTGATACAGGTATTTAGTGAACAACAACTCGGTAAGGAGTTTCTTGTTGGTTTCCATGATCAGCAGCTCATTGACCGTTTCCAAACAGGCTTGGCGAATTTCTTCGCGTCCCGCCAGTGATTTCACGCGGGCTTCCGGTTGTTCGCCGATGATGCTGATAATCGCATCGCGGATCAGCGGGGCATGGTGCTCCACCTCCGGGATCAGTGATGGATCGGCCACCATGAGATCAACTTGCAAACGCAGGTAGCCAATTTTTTTGCCTTGGGTTACATAATTGGTCGTAATGTCTGGGGCCAAGGTGTAATACGTGTATTGTGGAGGCGCGGCCGGCACATTCTCAGCATGGGCTGCCAGCGGGAAAAGGAGGCTGACAAGCAGTAAACAGAGACCGGATAGTTGTGCTTTCATCTTTTTACTCATAGGGTTACGTTGTTTTGATGCTGCGAATAACTATCTTTCGACGGTAACGATATTCCTACCGGTGACAGCTTGCTACAATAGTGTTTCTTCATGGTAATAAATTAACCGGGATCTACCAAGCCCCTTCGCGGTGGTTAGGCGGATTTTTTGTTGGAAAAATGTCGGAAATCAAGCAGTTGTACAATTCCTTATTGGACAGTGCCCAGTGGGTAGCGGCCGATGAAACCTCCGTCGCAGGGACTGATTTTGGGCATTGGTTGCTAGAGCAACATTCACTGTCGCGCCGTTTTGAGCAGTATTGCCGCCAGTTCACGGTCTCCTTAGCGGAGCAGGTGACGATAGGGCCTGAGCACCTCGCGCTGGATGAACGCCAGTTACTCGGCGCCTCGGCATGTTTGCTGCGCAAAGTCGTGCTCAAGGGCGATGGGGTGCCATGGGTGTTTGCCCGCACACTGATCCCAGAGACCACGTTAACCGGGCAAGAGCAGGATCTCGCGCAACTCGGGGATATGCCGTTGGGCTTTCGGGTGTTCACCGATCGCAGTGCACGCCGCGATGCCTTGATGATTGCCAATGTCGGTACCGCCGAGGCACCGATCTGGGCGCGCCGCTCCCGTTTGTGGATCAATAATAAGCCACTGCTGGTGGCAGAACTTTTTTTGCAGGATGCACCGATTTATAAGGAGACCGAACGTTGGAAATGACCAAGGCAAAAGCCTTTTGGCAGTTAGCCCGCTTTGATCGCCCCATTGGCAGTTTGTTATTGCTGTGGCCAACGTTATGGGCCCTGTTTTTAGCCGCTGATGGCTTGCCCGATCCCCATGTCACGGCCGTGTTTGTGCTCGGGGTGATTTTCATGCGTGCGGCAGGGTGTGTGATCAATGATTATGCCGATCGCCATTTTGATGGCCATGTGAAACGTACCGCTGAGCGCCCGATGCCATCGGGGCGGGTCTCGGAGCGGGAAGCGCTCGGCTTATTCGGGCTGTTAGTGCTGATCTCTTTCTTGCTGGTGCTGACCATGAATACCCTGACCATTATGTTGTCGGTGGTGGGCGTTATACTGGCGGCGATGTACCCATTCATGAAGCGTTATACTCACTTGCCACAGCTCGTGCTGGGTATGGCGTTTGGCTGGTCGATCCCCATGGCGTATGCCGCACAGGCAGGCACTTTGCCGCCGGTGGCGTGGTTGCTGTTTGTGGCTAACATTTTGTGGACCATTGCTTACGATACACAGTACGCCATGGTCGATCGCGATGATGATGTGAACATCGGGATCAAGTCGACGGCTATCTTGTTTGGCCGTTTTGATAAAATGATTGTCGGGCTGTTGCAGTTAACCACCTTGGTGTTGTTGATTGTGGTGGGCGCGGTGCAGGGCTTATCGGCGGTGTACTATTGGTGCTTGTTGTTGGCCTCGACCTTGTTTGTGTATCAGCAGCATTTGATCCGTGGCCGCGAGCGCGCGCCGTGTTTCAAAGCGTTTTTGAACAACAACTATGTCGGTATGTTGGTGTGTCTCGGACTGGCTATCAGCCTGTGCTGGCCTTAACTATTCGCTAACTCGTCAGCCAGCTAACCCGCTAATCAACGGGCCAACCAACAAACAATAGACAGAAAAAAAGCGCCTTAGGGGCGCTTTTTTTATGCGGCGAAAGCCGGCTTAGGCATCGGCATCCGTGGCATCAACGCGCTCTTCACGGTTCATCACCGCTTGGATCGTCAACTTCACTTCCGGTGACACCAACGCCGCCAACTGCTCGGCTAACTCTTCCACTGGCTGCGACACCGCATGGCAATCCTCGTTGAGGTAGCCTTCACGGCGTAGCGTACTGACCAGAATCGCAAACACGCCTTTGTCGAAGAATTCCGGCGCATTGATCCCGTGCAGACGGCTCAAGCGCTGGGCCAACATCTGGCTTTGCTGCTCAAGATCGCTCTTCATCAGTTGCGGCTCAGAGTTCAGCAGCGTCAACGTGATCGCGTAGCGTTGCAGGGTTTCAGTGATGGTGCGAGCTAACAAATGCAGCGGTCCGATACGGGCATTGTTCAGGCTCACGAGGTCGCCATCACGTTGTACCAGACGCTGACGTGCCAGTTCATCCACTTGGGCTTCAATCACACCGGCCAATTCGTCAGTCTGGTAACGCAAGAACAGTTCAGCCTGCAAGAATGGATACAGACGGGTGATTTGCGCGACAATGTCAGCCATAGACAGACGTTCATGGCAGATCACAATGCTGGCGATCAGCGATGGCAGCGCGAACAAGTGAATGATGTTGTTGCGGTAGTAGGTCATCAAGATCGCTTGCTGGCGATCCAGCGACACCATCTCACCCAAGCTATCGCGTTCGATCACGAACTTATCCATTTCCAGTGCATGCGCCACCATGGTTTTCGCGTCTTCGTTCGGCACGGT
This sequence comes from Photobacterium japonica, assembly GCF_050337005.1. Classification (NCBI taxonomy): domain Bacteria; kingdom Pseudomonadati; phylum Pseudomonadota; class Gammaproteobacteria; order Vibrionales; family Vibrionaceae; genus Photobacterium; species Photobacterium japonica. Next base: position 70,687 of record NZ_JAKJSN010000007.1, read on the forward strand.
GAACTGCGAGGAGTACGGCACGTTGCGTAGCAACTGCAAGTAGCAGTCGATTTGCTGTTCCAGATCTTCACGGCTCAAGGCGCGTTGACGACCGGCTAGCAAGGCCACGCCACACAAGGTGAGGGCGTTGGTCGCCGCGGCATCGTTGATGTGCGTCATCATCTTAATGGCCAGATCGTTCACGACTGGGTTCAGCCATTGTGGACGCTGTGGTTCGATTGGATCGATATCTTTGTGCCACTCCGGCACGTGTTCGTTCAGGTAGTGGTTCAGCGGGATCGGCTCGCCGAAGTTCACATAACCTTGACCAAAATTACGCAGCTTACGCAAGGTACGCAGCACTTGACCGACGTTCTCTTTCTCTTTGCGCTTGCCTTGCAACTCTTTGGCATAGGTGCCCACTTCCATTACGTGCTCGTAACCGATGTAAACCGGCACCAGTGTCACGGGGCGGTTCAGGCCACGGAGCATGGCTTGAATGGTCATCGACAGCATGCCGGTTTTCGCGGGCAGCAATCGACCGGTACGGGAGCGGCCGCCTTCACTGAAGTATTCCACCGAATAGCCTTTGGCGAACAGTTCGGCCAAGTATTCACGGAACACCGTGGAGTATAAGCGGTTGCCTTTGAAGCTACGGCGAATGAAGAACGCGCCGCCACGACGGAAAATCGGACCCGCCGGGAAGAAGTTCAGGTTAATACCGGCCGCGATGTGTGGCGGTACCATGCCTTCTCGGAACAGCACATACGACAGCAGCAGGTAATCCATGTGGCTACGGTGACACGGCACATAGACAATTTCATGGCCATCTTGTGCCAGTTTGCGCACTTGCTTGGCGTTGTGGATGTTCAGGCCTTGGTACAGGCGATTCCACAGCCAGCCCAAAAAGCGTTGACCGTGTCGGATCAAGGAATAAGAAAAATCGGTCGCAATTTCTTCCATCATGTCGATGGCTTCTTTGCGTACTTTTTCGATCGGCACATCCCGGCTGGCCGCTTCTTCGGCCACGACTTTTTCAATCGCTTTCGATTCGAGCAGACGCTTGAACAAGGCTTGGCGATCCGGCAATTTTGGCCCCGACGCGGCTAATTGCTGGCGGGAAAAGTGGATGCGTGCCACACGGGCCAATTTGTTGGCAATGGAGTCATCCGTGCCGTGGTGATCAGCCATGTAGCGCAGCGATACCGCCGGGCTCAGGCGCACCATACAATCACGGCCATGGCCGAGAATGGTGAAGAATTTTTCCGGTCCGTTTAACGCACGTAACACCGGTTTTTGATTGTCTTCTTTACCCGGTTTACGGCCCCACAAAATCGATGCCGGCACCACTTGAACATCCAAGGTTGGATCTTGGTTGTGTTGCTCAAGCAGGGCAGTGAACAGGTCAATCGATGCTTGTGGCAGTTCGCCATCAGAGCCAAACACACTCGGTGCTGACGCGATGTACACGTAACGGCAATACGATTGGCCGCCGATGTCCAGTGGCGACAGGGGATCCGGCAGACCCAATTTTTGGGTACTGCTGCGCAGCGTTAGCAGATCCGTGACCGAACGGAACGGCAGGATATAGACGATCGGCCGTTCAAGGTCGAGTTCCAGATCCGCAATCGGATCGGAAGGAATTGAATGGGTTTTAACCAGCAGAGAAAGCGGCAAATCCAGTATTTTTTGGTAGATTTTCTGCCAACTTGACATATCTTTTTACTAGCCTCGAATTCTTAATGCGTCGCAAGTCTAGCAGAAAACACGTAGCGATAAGCAGCGAAATACCGCATTGACGCGGTTATATGCGGATTTGTTGAGATTGGACCCGGTAAATCAGGATCGTGACAGCGGCCAAGTGACGACGTGGCGCCCGTCATGGCGAGAGAAGAGGGGAAGTGGCGAATTCACAGCAAAACTGCTGATTTCCTAAACAATAGCCTTTCCAAGCGTGTTAACACTGGATATACTCACAGTGAACTGTATAAAAAGACAGGGTGAGTCATGAAGCCGTTAACGCCGCGTCAACAAGAAGTCTTTGATTTAATCAAAGCAAAAATTGAAGATTCTGGAATGCCGCCTACACGTGCTGAAATAGCCCGTGAACTCGGTTTCCGCTCCGCCAATGCGGCGGAGGAACACCTTAAAGCTTTGGCCCGTAAAGGGGTGATTGAAATCATTCCGGGTGCCTCGCGTGGTCTCCGCCTGTTGGTGGACAATGACAGCAATGAAGAGCGCGGATTGCCGCTGATCGGCCAAGTGGCCGCCGGTGAACCAATCTTGGCCCAAGAGCACGTTGAAACCCATTATGAAGTCGATCCTGCGCTGTTTAAGCCGCGTGCGGATTTTCTGCTACGCGTCAATGGCATGAGCATGAAAGACATCGGGATCATGGACGGCGATTTACTGGCTGTGCATAAAACCCAAGATGTGCGCAATGGTCAAGTTGTCGTTGCCCGCGTCGAAGACGATGTCACCGTGAAACGCTTGGAGCGCAAAGGCTCGCAAGTATTATTGCATGCTGAGAATGAAGAATTTGCCCCGATTGTGGTCGATCTAAATACCCAGCACCTGTCAATTGAAGGGATTGCCGTTGGCGTGATCCGTAACTGCGACTGGATGTAATCGGCACGTATCGTGCGAAATCTTTGCAATTAATAATGAGAGTCATTATCATTTCATGGTGAGCCATGGAGGTGATAATGACTGACTCTTCACGTTATGATGTCCCATCCGACTTGTTACAGCCGTTGTGGCTGCGCAGTCGAGAAAGCCTTGCTGACGATCGTTTACTCTACGATCCTGTCGCGGCGGCGGCTTGCCGTCAGTGTCGCCTCCAACCTACCTGCCTCTCCGGCAATATCACTGAACAACAACTCTTGCATGCCATGCTCGCCATGCAGTGCGACAGCCAAGTCCAACACTTCCTCCGTCGCTACCCCAATGGCCATATTCTCAACATTGGTGGGGGACTGGATACCCGTTTTTATCGGGTCGATAATGGCTTGTGCCGTTGGTTCGATATCGATGTGAATGAACACCTGCTTTGGCGCCAGCGCTTGTTTCACCGTAGCGAACGCTACCGCATGTTGCCCGGGTCGATTGATGATCTCGCGTGGTTACACCTGTTGCCTGCCATGAAAAACACCCCCGTGATGTTGGTGTGTGATCAGGCGTTGCTCGCGCACGATGCGGCTGCGTTATCCCGTTTTTTCCACGCCGTTGCCTGTCATTTTGGTCAGTTAATCTTGAATGTGGTGTTGGCGGGGGATCGCTGTCACTGGCCGTTATCACGCCGATTCGGTGTCGCGGGAACGTATGCCCATGGGTTCCGTAATGCCAAGCAGCAGGTGCGGCAGTGGTTGCCGTGGGCGGCGGATGTGACATGCCACAGCCCGTTAGACACGCCCTGTGCCCGTTGGCGGGAAGGACACCGTTGGGTGACCTGCATTCCCGGGTTGAAATACCGGCTATTGCCGGTGCAGCTGTCGATCCAGTTGTAACAGTCGATTCAGGTGTCACCGTCTGTTTTTCGCTGCGTGTGCTTTACTGCCTTTCTTGTTTACTGCCTGCGTTTCCTGCGCCTGCCCCGTGTTTCCTGTTCGCTGCTTTGAATGATAGAGAGGGGGATGAAAACGGGACTTTTTCACGTCAATTTATTGCACATTGCGCTGATCCTTTCTAAGTTAATTGTAAACAAAGTGTTAACCGTTTCGCATTTTTTTATCCTGTTCATTTCGATGAATGGGCGCTAAGACGGTGAAATCACTGCATCTTGCCGGTTGTTCAAACCGATACCCATTAGTGTGTGATGTGCCTGAGCGAACCGCATAACCACGGACGATCAGGCCGTTATGGATAGAAAAGGAATAGGGAGGGAGCCTTGGTGATATTTCGCCTTTTGACGTGCTGTCTCGGCGTATGGCTGACAGGATCTGCCATGGCCGCGAATGAATCCATGCCATTGAACATGACGAAGGGGGTGACGGATGTCAGCCAGCGCGTGTTCGAGCTCCACATGATCATCTTCTACATCTGCGTGGCCATCGGTCTGGTGGTGTTCGGCGCGATGTTCTGGGCCATTTGGCACCACCGCCAATCCAAAGGGGCCAAACCTGCTGACTTCCACGAAAGCACCAAAGTTGAAATCCTCTGGACGCTGATCCCCTTCGTGATCCTCATCGTGATGGCGGTACCCGCCACCCAAACCTTGCTGGCGATGGAAGATACCTCCAAACCTGACATGACCGTGCAAGTGACCGGTTCGCAGTGGAAATGGCATTACCGCTATTTCGATCAAGACGTTGAGTTCTACTCGTTGCTCGCCACCAGTTCTGCCCAAATTGCCAATAAACGGGAAAAGCGGGACAACTACTTGTTAGAGGTCGACCGCCCGTTAGTGTTGCCGGTGGGGCAGAAAGTGCGGTTTTTGATCACCTCGCAAGATGTAATCCACTCGTGGTGGGTGCCGGATTTTGCGGTGAAGAAAGATGCCAACCCCGGTTTCATTAACGAAGCGTGGACCAAAATCGACAAGCCGGGCATTTACCGGGGCCAGTGTGCCGAGTTGTGTGGCAAAGACCACGGCTTTATGCCGATTGTGGTGATTGCCAAAGCGCAGGCTGACTACGATGAATGGCTGGCGACCACCCGCGTTACGCAGCAACAAGCCCGTGAAGAAGAGCAGCGTTTGCTGGACATGGAAATGGGCATGGATGAGCTGATGACGTTGGGTGAGACGGTGTACAACACCCGTTGTGCGATGTGTCATCAGGTGAATGGACAAGGGTTGCCGGGTGCCTTCCCAGGACTGGCTGGGCAGGGGGTGTCTATCGATCCGGCGGCCAAATTGGAACACATCAGTATTGTGGTTCATGGCCGTAACGGCACGGCCATGCAGGCGTTTGGGCCACAGTTAAGCTTGAAAGAGCTGGCCGCGGTGATCACCTATGAGCGTAATGCGTGGGGCAATAATACCGGTGAAACCGTACAAGCTGCGGAAGTGCAGGCGGTGATGGACGGTCAGGATCTGTAAAGGGAGAGTGTGACAATGACGGACATGTTGCGTGAATCAACGGACATCGACGACGCAAAAACTGCGCAAAATCAACAGAGCCAAGTACTGGCTGATGATATCGCGCACCCCGACCATCATGGCCATGACCCGCATCCAACGGGCATAAAGCGCTGGTTACTGACCACCAACCACAAAGACATTGGCTCGCTGTATTTGATGTTCAGCTTTGCCATGTTTTTGATCGGCGGCGCGATGGCGATGGTGATCCGCGCGGAGTTATTCCAGCCTGGGTTGCAGCTGGTTGAGCCCAATTTCTTTAATCAGATGACCACGGTACACGGCCTGATCATGGTGTTCGGGGCGGTGATGCCGGCCTTTACCGGCCTGGCCAACTGGATGATCCCGCTGATGATTGGGGCGCCAGACATGGCGTTGCCGCGAATGAATAACTGGAGTTTTTGGATCCTGCCGTTCGCCTTTAGCTTGTTGCTGGCCTCGTTGTTCATGGAAGGGGGCGGCCCGAACTTTGGCTGGACCTTCTACGCGCCGCTGTCGACCACCTACAGCCCGCAAAGTACCGGTTTGTTTGTGTTTGCGATTCACATCATGGGGATCAGCTCCATCATGGGCGCCATCAATGTGATTGTGACCATCATGAACATGCGTGCACCGGGCATGACGTACATGAAGATGCCGTTGTTCGTGTGGACGTGGCTGATCACGGCCTTCTTACTGATTGCGGTCATGCCTGTGTTGGCGGGGGCGGTCACCATGGTGCTGACCGACAAATACTTTGGCACCAGCTTTTTTGATGCCGCGGGCGGGGGCGATCCGGTGATGTTCCAGCACATTTTCTGGTTCTTCGGACACCCAGAAGTGTACATCATGATTTTGCCGAGCTTCGGGATCATTTCTGCCATTATTCCTGCGTTTTCCCGTAAGAAACTGTTTGGTTACAGCTCGATGGTGTACGCCACAGCGTCCATTGCCGGCCTGAGTTTCTTGGTGTGGGCGCACCACATGTTCACCACGGGGATGCCAGTTGCCGCCGAGCTGTTCTTTATGTACTGCACCATGCTGATCTCGGTGCCCACCGGGGTGAAAGTGTTTAACTGGGTGGCGACCATGTGGCACGGGTCGATGACCTTTGAAGTGCCGATGCTGTTTGCCATTGCCTTCATTGTGTTGTTCACCATTGGCGGCTTTTCCGGCCTGATGCTGGCCATTACCCCAGCGGATTTCCAGTACCACGACACCTATTTTGTGGTGGCACATTTCCACTACGTGCTGGTGTCGGGGGCAATTTTCTCCATCATGGCGGCAGCGTATTACTGGCTGCCGAAGTGGACCGGCTACATGTTCAATGAAACGTTGGCCAAGTGGCATTTCTGGTGTTCGATCATTTCGGTCAACATTTTGTTCTTCCCTATGCATTTCTTGGGGCTGGCCGGTATGCCGCGTCGTATCCCGGACTACGCCTTGCAGTTTGCCGACATCAATGCGGTGGTCAGTATCGGCGGGTTCTTGTTTGGGTTGTCACAGCTGATCTTCTTGGCCGTGGTGATCCAGTGTGTGCGCGGCGGTGAAAAAGCCGCAGCGAAACCGTGGGATGGGGCAGAAGGCTTGGAGTGGAGTGTCCCTTCACCGGCGCCACACCATACGTTCTCGACGCCACCGAAAGTGGACTAAGGAGGCGCGCTATGGACCACGAAAAGGACAACGAGAAGGACACGGGAAAAGGGAAGGACAAGGACACGTCGTCGAATCCGACGGAGCACCACGATCAACAGCAGCGTCAACGACGCTCAACGTGGTCACTGGTGGGCATGGCAATCGGAATGTTTGGTTTTGCCTTTGCCTTGGTGCCCTTGTATGACGTGTTTTGCGATATCACGGGGATCAACGGCAAAACCGCCGATACCCCGACCACGTCCTCAGCCCGTGTCGATACCTCGCGGGAAGTCACGGTGGAGTTTGTTGCTTACATCACGCCCGGGGTGCGCTGGACCTTTGAGCCGGAAGTGAGAACCTTGGTGGTGCACCCAGGGCAAACCCACACCGTGAACTACCAAGCCCATAATTTGGGGACGCAAGCCACCATTGGCCAAGCCGTGCCGTCGGTCAGTCCCGGATTGGGCGCGCAGTATTTCAATAAAATCGAGTGTTTCTGTTTTAACCACCAGCCGTTAGGGGCTGGGGAAAACGCAGCGCTGCCGTTGGTGTTTTATGTCGATCCTGATCTGCCGGCAGACATTCACACCCTGACGCTGGCCTATACTCTGTTTCACGCCAAGCCGGCCACGCTGGCGCAAACGCAATGAGGTTGAAGAATGGCGAATCCCTATTCAGAACATGAACAATCCGTGACGCCCCCGCATGAAAATTACTATGTGCCTGCCGCCAGTGGGTGGCCCATTGTCGGGGCGGTGGCGTTATTTCTCATTGCGCTGGGCGCCGGTGCCACGGTCGGTAATTTGTTCAACGGGCAAGGGCCGTGGTTCTTGCTGTCGGGTGTCGGTTTACTGCTGATCATGCTGGTGGGGTGGTTTCGAGATGTGATCCGCGAATCCATGCAAGGCTTGTACAGTCAGCAGATGGATCGTTCGTTTCGCCAAGGCATGAGCTGGTTCATTTTCTCGGAAGTGATGTTCTTTGCCGCGTTCTTTGGGGCGCTATTTTATGCCCGTATGATTGCCGTGCCATGGCTGGGCGGGGCGGGCAACAATGCCATGACCAATGCCGTGTTATGGCCTGAATTTATTGCCCAATGGCCCTTAATCATGACACCGGATGGCAGCGAAACCCAAGCCATGGGGCCATTAGGGTTACCGCTGTATAACACCCTGATCCTGCTGACCTCCTCTGTCACCATCCACATTGCGCATGTGGCGTTAGAGCAAAATAACCGCCCACGCCTGACCCTGTTCTTACTGTTGACGGTGCTGCTCGGCAGCCTGTTTATCTACCTGCAAGGGGTCGAGTACATCCATGCTTATGAAGAGATGGGGCTGACGTTGGATGCCGGCGTGTACGGCAACACCTTCTTTATGCTGACGGGTTTCCATGGCCTGCATGTGACGCTCGGCACCCTCATGCTGTTCATTGTCTGGCTGCGGGTACTGTGTGGCCATTTCACCCCCGAGAAGCATTTCGCTTTTCAGGCGGGCGCTTGGTACTGGCATTTCGTCGATGTGGTGTGGCTCGGCTTGTTTATGTTTGTGTACATTTTTTAGAGGCGAGAGACGAGTCTCTAGGGGCGAGTGTCTAGGGACTAGGTCTTAGGTACAAGGGACTGGGTGCTAGGAGCGAGGATCTAGACCCCCGCGTTGATCCTTAAAACGGTCGTGGATTCGGTTCGATATAGCCGGTGGCGACCGCGATCAGCAGTAATACAAACAATAAAACGGAAAACAGAATGCGCCGCCCGAGATAGTGGGACAGGGGTTTATCGGAGGACGACGACGGATTGGCGTTCCCTTTCAACATCACGGGTAAAGCGCGAAACAGATTGAACAGGATGAAGATCAGCAAGCCGATGAGTAAGGCTTTGAGCAGCATAGCGTACCTCCCGATAGGGGCTAAGAATAGGGAAAGCCGTGTGGCTTTAGCGTGTTACTCGCACACAGAGCACTCGCTCGAAGGAGACACATGCGACGGATCGGTTTCATACTTTTTACTGTGGCGGTGCTGGTGACATTGGTCAAGTTAGGTTTCTGGCAAATGTCACGGGCACAGGAAAAAGAAAGCTTGAGCCACGCGCTCAAGTTCCGCAGTGAGCAAATGTATTACAGCTTAGCCAGTTTACCCGCCGACCCGCGTTGGTACAGCGTGACCTTGCGTGGCACGTTTGATCACAGCCGCGCGGTGCTGCTGGATAACCAAACCTACCGCGGCCAAGTGGGGTATCACGTGCTGTATCCCTTTGCGGTGGATGACCGCTGGCTGCTGGTGAATCTGGGCTGGATTGCTGCTCCTGCCTACCGCGAACAAATTCCCGTCTTACCTGAACACCATGGTGAACTGACCGTGCGCGGCATGATTGCCCCGCCGTCGATGTTAATCGCGCTTGCTCCGGAACAGTGGGATGCCGCATACCCGCTACGGGTGCAAAACATCAATATTGAAGCCTTGAGCCAGCTGATGGGGGTCAACTTGGCCCCGTGGATTGTACAGATTGATCCCGACAGTCCGTTGGCCTTGGAGCAAAACTGGATCCCGGTTGTGATGGGACCACAGAAACATTATGCCTACGCCCTGCAGTGGTTTTTATTGGCGCTAGCCGTGTCGGGATTGGCTTTGTGGTGGCTTAAAAGGAGGAAAGCATGAAGAAGAAAGGAACCTTACTGTTATTGCTGGGGGCGTTTGTTTTGCCGGTGGTGTTGGCGAAATTGGTGCTCGATCTTAATTGGTATCAAGGGGGGGTGACCAATCGGGGCAAGCTGCTCGCGGCGCCCGTGACGTCAGCGTGGTTGGGGGACTCCCCGCAGTGGCAGTTGATTTATTTATTGCCTGAGGCCTGCGATGAAAAATGCCAAGGGGCCTTGTTTAACCTGCACCAGATCCCCTTGGCGGTCGGGGCGGAAAAAGATCGGGTCCACAGTGTGTTGCTCCGTGTTGATCCGGCCGCCGATTACCCCGCCTTGGTGAAAAAGCAGTTAAATGCCCTGTCGCAACAAACCGTGTCGGCGCAGGTGGTGGCCCAAATGCACACGCTGGAGTACGGCACACACGCGATTTATTTGGCTGATCCCTTGGGCAACGTGATGTTGGCGTACCCGTTAGTGGCGGGAAAGGCCGCGATTCTGGCGCAAGGGAAAGACGTACTGCGGGATCTGAAACGTTTATTGAAGATCTCTAAAATCGGCTGAACGAGGGCGTGACTGACTCGATAAGTCGCTTGCTTGATACAAGGAAGAAAGGAGAAAGGGATGCACCGTGATCGTTTTCGCTATCTGGTCTTACTGACTTTTGTGCTGGCGCTGGGCGTGATTGCACTGGGGGCGTATACCCGCTTAACCGAGGCGGGATTGGGGTGCCCGGATTGGCCGGGGTGTTATGGCTTTGCCGGGGTGCCGCAGACCGCTGTGCAACAGGCGGAGGCTGCCGCGCGTTTCCCGGATGCGCCGTTGGAGCACCACAAAGCTTGGAATGAAATGCTACACCGCTATGTGGCCGGGGCGCTCGGGTTACTGATTTTGCTCATTAATATATTGGCATGGCGTCGTCCTGCTCATCCTCTCCCGCCTCGCCCCAAGCTGTTACCGGCTCTGCTGTTGGTCGTGGTGATCTTTCAAGCGGCACTTGGTATGTGGACGGTCACCCTCTCGTTAATGCCAGTCGTGGTGATGGGGCACTTGCTGGGGGGCTTTACCACCGCAGCCTTGTTATTTGCGTTGTGCCTGTCAGTCTTTTCGTCGGCTAATCAAGTGCATGTGTCATCGGCCGCAGGGTATGTGCCCACAACGCGTCAGGTTGGGAAAGGCTTATCGCTGTTGGCTGGATTCGGTTTGGTGACCGTGATCGGTCAAATTGCGTTAGGCGGTTGGACGGCGGCGAACTATGCGGCATTGGTGTGTACTCAACTGCCGATCTGTGAGGTGGATTGGCAACAGCAGTTTGACCCTTCGGCCTTTTCGCTGATCCAACCGGTGCATGATACCTACCAATATGGGGTGCTGGATTTTGCCCAGCGCGTGTCCATTCATGTTTCTCACCGTCTTGGTGCCATGATCACCAGTGTCATTTTGCTGCTGTTGGCATGGCGCGCATGGCGGGTACCAGCCTTGCGCCGTGCGACCGCGGGGATGCTGCTGTTGCTGAGCGTACAGGTGGCATTGGGGATCACCAACGTGGTCGCTAGTTTGCCGCTCACCATTGCCGTCGCCCATAACGTGACCGGCGTGTTGTTACTGCTCAGCGTGGTCGCGCTGAATGTGCAGATCTACCGTCAACGCCAAGGGGCGCGAGGGTGGCGTCCGGCGCGCGCCTAATGCGCCATCTTATTGTGTTACCCGTTGCCAAAGGAGGGCTTGCTCATGGCAAAAGTACAGTCGATAGAAAAAGCAGGAACGCTCAAAGCGGTCACACGTTATCGTGTCTGGCAGGATTACCTCACCATGACCAAGCCCAAAGTGGTGGCCATGTTATTGCTGACCGCGTTGGTGGGGATGTGTCTGGCGGTGCCGGGTATCCCGCCGGTGAAAGCGGTGCTATTAGGCTTGATGGGGATCGGGTTGCAATCTGCGGCCGCCGCCGCGTTTAACCATGTGTTGGATCGCCGGTTTGATGCCAAGATGGCGCGGACGTATCACCGCCCGCTCGCTAAAGGGCGGGTGCCGACGCATCACGCGGTGGTATTTGCGACCAGTTTGATGGTGGCGGGCTTTGGGGTGCTGTGGCAACTTAACCCGCTGACGGCGTGGCTGACGTTTGCCAGTTTGATTGGCTATGCCGTGGTGTACACCGTGTGGCTGAAGCATGCTACGCCACAGAATATTGTGATTGGCGGCTTGGCCGGTGCGGCGCCGCCCTTGTTGGGGTGGACGGCGGTGACTGGGCAGCTAGACCCGCATGCTTTACTGCTTGTGATGTTGGTCTTCACTTGGACGCCGCCCCATTTCTGGGCATTGGCGATCCACCGTCGTGATGATTACGCCAAGGCAGGGATCCCGATGCTTCCCGTGACGCATGGTATCGCGTTTACCCAAACCATGGTGTTGCTCTATACCGTCATGTTGGCGATCGTGGGCTTATTGCCGTGGCTAACCGGAATGAGTGGCATGCTGTACCTGATCGGCAGTAGCGCATTAAACCTCGCCTTTATAGGCTATGCGTGCCAGTTGAAATTTGCCGACAATGCGGTGAAAAAAGGGTATGCCTGGTCGACGTTCACCTTTTCGATTTGGCACTTGTTAGCCTTATTTGTGGTGCTGTTAGCGGATCACTGGGTGCGGATCGCCTTTAGTTAAAACTGCTTTATCTCAATGTGTTAGCGCTACGCTAAATGAGTAATCGTTAGCCCCCTGCTATTTTATGCTGGGGGCTTTCTATTTGGGGGTAATGCCTTGATAATCGCCGCTTCAATTATTCAGGGTCGAGGTTGTTGTGTTCAAAGCGTTACGGGATATGTCGTTGCACCGCCAGGTGTTTGCGTTAGCGTTACCCATGGTACTGTCCAATATTACGGTGCCGTTACTGGGGTTGGTGGATGCGGCGGTGATTGGCCACCTTGATTATGCTTGGTACTTAGGCGGGGTAGCGGTCGGCGGCACGATGATCAACGTGACCTTTTGGCTATTGGGCTTTTTGCGCATGGCGACCACGGGCCTGAGTGCACAGGCTTACGGCGCGGCGAATAAAGACGCGCAAGCCACCGTGTTCCTGCAAGGTATTGCGATGGCGTGGGTATTGGCGTTGGCGCTGATTGTGTTGCATCAGCCCGTGGCGTCAGTGATTTTTCAGTTCAGTAGCGCGAGTGCTGAAGTGAAGGTCTATGCAGAGCAATATTTCTCGATCCGTATTTGGGGCGCACCGGCGGCCTTAGCCAACTTTGTGATCATGGGCTGGCTGTTGGGTACCCAAAACGCTCGCCAACCCATGTGGTTGTTGATCATCACGAACGTGGTGAATATCGCGCTGGATGTGCTGTTTGTCCTCGGCTTTGGCTGGAAAGTACAAGGCGCGGCGGCGGCCTCGGTGTTAGCGGAATACAGCGGTTTGATACTGGGATTGTGGTTCGTTTCCCGTCAGTGGCTGGCTGCGGCGTTACCGCCGTTGCGTGAGAAAATCGGCACCGTGCGCGCGGGCATGGGGCGGTTGCTGAAACTCAACCGAGACATTTTCCTGCGCAGTTTGTGCTTGCAGCTGTCGTTTACCTTTATGACGTTTCAGGGCGCGACACTGGGCGATAATGTCGTGGCCGCCAATGCGGTGTTGATGAGCTTTTTGATGCTGGTGTCGTACGCGATGGACGGCTTTGCGTATGCGATGGAAGCCATGGTGGGCAAGGCTATCGGCGCGCGTAACCGTGAAGAGTTAGGGCGCACCTTGATCGGCACCACGTTCTGGAGCTTGATGATCTCGCTGGTGATCATGATTGCGTTTGCTGGGTTTGGGCGCGACATCATCGGGCTGATCTCCAACATTCCGGCGGTACAGCATGAAGCCTTCAAATACTTGCCGTGGTTGGCGGCCGTACCGTTGATCGCGATGTGGTGTTTCCTGCTGGACGGGATTTTCATTGGCGCTACCCGTGGCCGTGAAATGCGTAACAGTATGTTTGTGGCGATTGGCGTGTTCTTTTTCGTGTGGTGGTGTTTGTCTGATTACGGCAACCATGCGTTGTGGGCGGCGATGCTGTGCTTTATGGGTATGCGCGGCTTGGGGCTGGCCGTCATATTTGCTTACCAATGGAAGAAAGATATTTTTCTTGAGCCGGCCAATGCAAACAACTAGTTAGAACTTATCGTCTGGATTTGTTCGTTTTTGCAGCAAAAAAGCCTGTTAAAGCGCGTACTGTTCTGTTTAAATTGCGACCGATTTAGTAAGGTGGAAGCGTAATGAAAAAAGCACTAATAGGGTTGTTGTTCGCCGTAATGACATTGAGCTGGATGACGCCCGCGATGGCGGCGACACCCGGTAAATCATACAAAGTGACCGCGACAGCGTATAACTCACTTCATGGGCAAACCGATGGCAATCCCTCTATTGCTGCTTGGGGCGACCGCTTGAAGCCTGGCATGAAGTCCATTGCGATTTCTCGTGACTTTTTGGGGCGCGGTTTTAAACGCGGCACCAAAGTCAAAATCTCGGGTTTACCGGGGGAGTATGTCGTGCTGGATAAAATGAATAAACGCTGGCGCAATAAGATTGATATCTACATGGGGAAAGATGTGAGAGCGGCCCGTAATTGGGGACGCCGCAATGTCACCATTACCGTAGTGAAATCCTAACGTTTGCGATGTTTATTCATCCGCAAGGCATAAAAAAAGTCAGCTTCGGCTGACTTTTTTGTTGTCTGTCTGTACGGTTTCTGGGGTCATGAGCCGTGTGTTACACGTGAAACATTGCCCAGAAGGGCGGCAACGCAAGGGCTGCCGCAGACCGTCTTCGTCTTAGTAGTAAGAGTGCTCACCACGGGCGTGTTCCGTAATATCACGCACACCAGTCAGTTCACCGACAAACTGGGCAAGAAGCTCTTTTTCGATGCCTTCTTTTAGAGTCACATCGACCATTGAACAACCGTTACAACCGCCACCAAACTGCAGGATAGCCACGCCATCTTCAGTGATTTCAGCCAGTGAGACGTTACCGCCGTGGCCTGCTAGCTGTGGGTTCACTTGGGTTTGGATCACGTAATCCACGCGCTCCATCAGTGTGGCATCATCCGACACTTTACGCACTTTTGCGTTGGGGGCTTTCAGGGTCAGCTGTGAGCCCATTTTGTCGGTGACAAAATCGATTTCTGCATCGGCAAGGAACGGCAGGCTCAGTTCATCGACGTACGCAGAAAAGAGTTCAAATTTCAGTTCTGTATCCGTAGCTTCAACGGCTTCAGGCGGGCAGTAGGATACGCCGCATTCTGCGCTTTGTGTTCCTGGGTTAACCACGAACACACGGATGTGAGTGCCTTCTGGCTGTTGCGCCAGAAGCTTGCCGAAGTGCTGTTGAGCATTTTCAGTAATAGTAATCATAGACACGACGTAATACCTGACTTATTTAGTAAGATTAATTCTATTCTACTCTGTGATGCTCTTTCTATCATCCCTTAATCGTTCCATCTATGATTTCATCCCAAATCTGCCCTTTTTTTGTGATTTTTTTCAACCGGCGTATAGCCCAAACAATACACATCAATTTGCTTCACGCCGTGTTGCTGTAATAACTGCGCCAGCGCAGAGACTGTGCTGCCGGTAGTGATCACGTCATCGACGAGGGCGACATGATCCGGTAAGGCGCAGTCACGCAAGTGGAAGGCTTCGCGGAGATTGTGCTGGCGTTGTGCCTTGCTCAAAGTGTGTTGGCTGGGCGTATGGCGGGCGCGACGTAGCACGTGTGACCAACACTGGCTGTCGGTGCGTCGGGCGATGGCGGCAGCCAACAAGGTGCTTTGGTTAAATCCGCGCGTCAGGCGACGTATCGGGTGCAGCGGCACCGGCAATAAGACCGGGGCGGGGTTGTCGATGTGAGGCACCAGGAGTGCCGCTAAGGGATCCGCCAGCCAGAACTGACGTTGGAATTTGAATTGATGCACCCACTGGCGCAACGGGAAGCGGAACTCACCCAGCCGGTATACCCGTTGCCAAGGGGGCGGTGAATGCAAGCAGTGCCCGCAATGGCGTGTGTCGGTCAGTTGGGTTTGGCCACAGCGGTGGCAATACGGACGATGGGGAATGTGCGCCAGACAGTGTGTACACCAAAACTGATCGCGCGAGGCGGTGGGGAGTTGGCAGTGCGGGCAGTGGTGAGATGCCCGCAGGCGGTTGGTGATTGACTGAAATAGGGATACCATCGTCGCTTCCAAAAGGGCAGATAAAGGAAATATAGATGACAACCGCACTGTACTGGCAAACGGAAGGCCAAGGGGATGATCTGGTTCTCATTCACGGGTGGGGCATGAACGGCGCGGTGTGGCAGCATCTGTTACCGCAATTGACCGCGCATTATCGGGTGCACGTGGTGGATCTGCCCGGTTACGGTTTCAGTCAGGGCCTATCAGCCCACCATCTTGATGAAATGGCACAGTTGTTGCTTGAACATTCACCGACAGCCGCTACGTGGATAGGGTGGTCATTAGGGGGATTGGTCGCGACCCGTGCCGCTTTACTTGCACCGGAAAAAGTGCGGCAACTCGTCACGGTCTCTAGCTCACCGTGTTTTGCGGCACAGGGCGAATGGCGGGGGATCAAACCGACCGTGCTGGCGGATTTTCGTCAGCAGTTGGATCTGGATTTTGATGCCACAGTGGCGCGGTTCATGGCCTTGCAGGCAATGGGCAGCCCGACCGCACGGCAAGATGTGCGTGCATTGAAAGAGGCGGTCTTATCGCGTCCTGCGCCGCAACCGGCCGCGTTGGCGGCAGGGTTACAGATGCTGGCGGAGGTTGATTTACGTCCGCAATTGGCCGCGGTGACGATGCCGTGGTTGCGTTTGTATGGTCGCTTAGATGGGTTAGTGCCGGTGAAAGTGGCTGACACGCTGGATGCGTTAGCGCCGCAGTCACAGCGGCAAGTGTTTGCCTCGGCGTCGCATGCGCCGTTCATTTCGCACCCTGATGAGTTTGTGGCAACGTTACTGCCGTTTCTTGCCCGCTGAGTGGCCAGTGACCGGATACCCTGCGCTCATCTGGTCGGCGGAGATCAGATTAAATGTTTATCCACGTTGGCCGATAACGATATACCCAGCCGCTTGAGGGTGTTGGGTATGACCATTGCGTTGCTGAGCAAAAGCAGGAGCCTTCATCATGATCGGAAAGTTAACCAATACCGTGATTTATACGCCGGCAAGTCTGAAAGCGGCGACCGCACAGAATGCGAACACGGCCACAGACAGTGTGGCGCGTGCGCCACAAGCGGCCACCGATTCCTCTGTCTCTATTTCTGCAGCGGCGCGTCAGCAGCAGGCTGCCGATGCGGCATTAACGTCGACGCACACTGACGCTAAACAGAGCGACAGCAGCGAGAGCACTCAAGAGAAAGCCGAGTCATTTGCCTACGGGGCATTGGGCATGGATCACCCGGATGATGTCAGCACCAATAGCGATGAATTTTATACCGCCGGGCAGGTGTTGTCGGCCTTAGGTACGGTAGCGACCGTGTTGTTGGCGATTGCCTAGTGAACGAACTCTGAGAGAAAGGATCATTGCGGCATGCTTGTGTCACCGGTTCAGGTTGGGGCGCCCACGATAGCCCCCTCGATAAACCCGCCGACGGAACAAGCGGCGCGGGATAATCGCGTGCGCGATAAAATTGTGCCGCCGACAGAATCGACGGCCGCGCAGCCGGAAAAACGCCTGACCAGTGACGAGAAGCAATTCAAGAAACCGGGGTGGGACCCCAGCGAACACCCTGACTATCACGATGCCATCGCGGCGAAACGCTATGGGTATCAGCAAGAGCTGGAGCAACTGGTCACCGCGTTGTCGGCGGATCGCTATATGGCTGCTGACAGCGAGTTAGGCTATAGCATGCACATCAAATTACCCCGCGCGTTACTGGAAGAGTTGGCTGCGTTCAACGATGCCGATCGCACCCGTGGCGTGGTGGCGCACAAGTATGCGAAAGCCACTGTTCCCAACCCGCCGACCGAGTATTTGGTGGTGTTGTAGAAGAGCAGAGGCGAGTGGCTAGTAAGAGCGGGTTAAGTGCGGTTCTAAGATCCTATGGCCCTATGGAAAAATCGAGAGCGGAATAGCTTGCATATAAAATTTTCAACGGCATCCTGACCACAGGACCACAGGACCACAGGACCACAGGACCACAGGACCACAGGACCACAGGACCACAGGACCACAGGACCACAGGACCCTTTCAGGCACTCGTATCTCATCGCTATCAAACACGCATAAAAAAACGGAGAACTGACGTCCTCCGCTTTTATCTTTTCTTCGTCCCGCGTCCCTTCATTCTCGAAACTCGCTAACTCTTTCGCTTATTTCTTCTTCGCGTTAGCAAAGGCAGCGGCAAAGGCACCACCCATCGCAGCATTGCCTTGTGGGGCACTATTGCGCGGGGTATGGTTGTGTTGCTGTTGACGCGGCGTGCTTGTGCGTGGTGCTTGAGAACGGTTTTCTTGTGGCTTACGGGCCGGTTTTTCTTGGCCCGGTTCGTCGTTCAAGCGCATCGACATGCCGATACGGTTACGCTTCACGTCCACTTCCATTACTTTCACTTTTACCACGTCACCGGCTTTCACCACTTCACGCGGGTCCGACACGAATTTGTCAGACAGGGCAGAGATGTGGATCAAACCGTCTTGGTGCACGCCGACATCCACGAACGCACCGAAGTTGGTCACGTTGGTGATCACGCCTTCCAGCACCATGCCCGGGATCAAGTCTTTCACTTCATTCACGCCTTCAGCGAAGGTCGCGGTTTTGAATTCAGGACGGGGATCGCGCCCCGGTTTATCCAGCTCGCTGATGATGTCGGTCACGGTCGGCAAACCGAATTTGTCATCGGTGTACTCGGTGGCTTTCAGGCCTCGCAGGAAGTCACTGTTACCGATGATGGCATCCAGTGCTTTGCCGTTGGCCGCGGCAATGTTTTTCACCACGGCGTACGATTCAGGGTGTACCGCTGAGCCGTCCAGTGGGTTTTTGCCGTTCATGATACGCAAGAAACCGGCACACTGTTCAAACGCTTTTGGCCCCAAACGTGCCACTTTTTTCAGCGTGGTACGGGCGTCAAAGCGGCCGTTTTCATCACGGTAGTTGACGATGTTCTGGGCAATGGTGGTGTTTAAACCTGCCACGCGGGTCAGCAGGGCGGCAGACGCGGTATTCACATCCACACCCACGGCGTTTACACAGTCTTCCACCACAGCATCCAAGCGCTTGGCCAGCATGCTCTGGCTGACGTCGTGCTGGTATTGGCCCACCCCGATGGATTTCGGGTCAATCTTCACCAGCTCGGCCAATGGATCTTGCAGGCGACGACCAATCGACACTGCGCCACGCAGTGACACATCCAGATTGGGGAATTCGTTCGCAGCTAATTCTGAGGCCGAGTACACCGAGGCACCGGCTTCACTCACCATCACGGTTTGCACTTTCAGGTTGTTGTCTTTGAGCAGCGCGGCGACAAAGCTGTCTGTTTCACGTGAAGCAGTGCCGTTACCGATC
Organism: Photobacterium japonica; assembly: GCF_050337005.1. Taxonomy (NCBI): domain Bacteria; kingdom Pseudomonadati; phylum Pseudomonadota; class Gammaproteobacteria; order Vibrionales; family Vibrionaceae; genus Photobacterium; species Photobacterium japonica. Next base: position 89,526 of record NZ_JAKJSN010000007.1, read on the forward strand.
GCAATCAAATTAACATTGTGCTTGTGGATCAGTGCCAGCGTGGTGGCTTCGGCTTCTGCCACACGGGCACGGGCGGTGTGTGGATAGATGGTGGCGGTATCCAACAGTTTACCGGTGGCATCGACCACGGCCACTTTACAGCCGGTACGCAGACCCGGATCCAGTGCCAGCGTGACACGCGGGCCGGCCGGTGCCGCCATCAGCAAATCTTTCAGGTTATCGGCAAACACTTGCATCGCGCCGTCTTCGGCTTTTTCGCGCAAGGCGCCCATTAGCTCGGTTTCCAAGTGCATCAAAATCTTGATGCGCCATGCCCAGCTGATCACTTGTTTACGCCACGCGTCAGCCGGTTGGGTACCCAGTGTCACGCCGTAGTGATCGGCAATCATCACTTCACAGTAGGAGCCGCGTACACCGGCTTCCTGATTGGGATCGGCATTCAACGACAGCTGCAAAATGCCTTCGTTGCGGCCACGGAACAGGGCCAAGGCGCGGTGTGATGGCACGCTTTTCAACACTTCACTGTAATCGAAGTAGTCTTTGAATTTTTCGCCTTCTTCCTCTTTGCCGTCGATGACGCGGGCGGTGAGTTCGGCTTGTTGCAGCAGATGGCGGCGCACTTTTTCCAGTAGTGCTGCATCTTCAGCAAAACGCTCCATCAAGATCGCACGGGCACCGTCAAGCACGGCTTTGCTGTCTGCAAAGCCGTTATCGGCATCGGTAAAGGCCAGGGCGGCAGCGTCTGGGGTTTGGCTTGGATTGGTCCACAGGCTGTCAGCCAGCGGCTCAAGGCCGGCTTCAATCGCGATCTGGCCTTTGGTACGGCGCTTTTGTTTGTACGGCAGGTAGAGATCTTCTAAGCGGGTCTTGCTGTCAGCCGCCAAAATTTCAGCCTGTAGGGCAGGCGTCAGTTTGCCTTGCTCATTGATGGCTTTGAGGATCACCTGACGGCGGTCATCCATATCACGCAGGTATCCCAAGCGGGATTCCAAATTACGCAGTTGGGTATCGTCCAATCCGCCGGTCACTTCTTTACGGTAACGGGCAATAAAAGGAACGGTGTTACCGTCATCAATCAGGGTAACGGCGGCAGTCACTTGCTCGGGGCGAACGTTGAGTTCCTGAGCAATCAAATGACAGATAGCTTGGCTCATCCGTGGGGTCTCTATTGTAGTATCGATGGTTTATATATAAGGGCAGATCAGCAAAAATCCAGTTTTAACCGGAGATTGTGTTGCCTCTGCCACTCACTGTTGGGGGTATTGTACGGGCTTCAGGCTGATGCTGTGTCATAGCGGATTGAATTAATGAACCATTCTTTCTTGCCCAAAGGCGTGTTCACTTCCACGTCGTCATCCACTTCTTTTTTCAGCAAAGCACGGGCCATCGGTGAGTCGATAGAAATGTAGTCGTTGCGGCCGTAGATTTCATCCGGCCCGACAATGCGAAAGGCTTTGGTCTCGCCGTCATCATTTTCAATTTCTACCCAAGCGCCAAAGAACACTTTACCGTCTTGCTGGGGGGAGTAATCGACCACTTGGATCACTTCCAGCCGTTTGCGCAGGAAGCGCACACGGCGGTCAATTTCGCGCAGGCGTTTTTTGTTGTACTGGTAATCGGCGTTTTCGGAACGATCGCCCAAACTGGCCGCCCACGTGACCTTCTTGGTCACTTCCGGGCGTTCTTCGCGCCACAGAAAATCGAGTTCGGTTTTGAGTTTGGTGTATCCCTCACGGGTGATGAGGTTGGTTTTCATGGTCGCTGGTGGCTCCTTGCTGTCACAAACCCGGTGGTGCGCAATACGAGTGGCGCGAACGGCATCGCGTATCAGCCTCGCATTGTGGGTATAATTTTGGATAGTTGTTTGAATTTAGGTTAGTTTAAAAGGCCAGTAAACGGTAATCCGTCTTTTTTGCTGGCGGACGGCGGCGCGAAAACGCCGCGGAGTGGACATAAACCGTAACAATTTATCCCGTATTTTAGCGGCAAAATTCAGCGAGGCGCTGGATGGGTCGCGTAAACTACGCACAAAGCACGATAATGTTGATCGATGCAAGTAAGGTGACTTATGCAGGAAAATTATAAGATTCTGGTTGTTGATGATGATATGCGCCTGCGCGCGCTTTTGGAACGTTATTTGTCTGAACAAGGGTTTCAGGTGCGTAGCGTCGCGAACAGTGAACAGATGGATCGCTTGCTTTCACGTGAAACATTCCACCTGATGGTGCTGGATCTGATGCTACCGGGAGAAGATGGCCTGTCGATTTGCCGTCGTCTGCGTAACGCCAATAACATGCTGCCGATTTTGATGCTGACCGCCAAAGGCGATGAAGTTGATCGCATTGTCGGGCTGGAAGTCGGTGCGGATGACTACCTGCCAAAACCGTTTAACCCGCGTGAGTTGCTGGCCCGTATCCGTGCGGTACTGCGCCGTCAAACCGTGGAAGCCCCTGGCGCGCCAAGTATTGACAGCAAAGTGATTGAGTTCGGCGAATTCCGTTTGAACTTGGGCACGCGTGAAATGTTCCGTGGTGATGAAGCGATGCCACTGACTTCGGGTGAATTTGCGGTATTGAAGGCGTTGGTCACCAATGCCCGCGAACCGATGTCGCGCGATAAGCTGATGAACATGGCCCGTGGCCGTGAATATTCCGCGATGGAACGTTCGATTGATGTGCAGATCTCACGCTTGCGCCGCATGATTGAAGAAGATCCAAGCCGCCCGCGCTATATCCAAACGGTGTGGGGTCTGGGCTATGTGTTTGTACCGGACGGTAGCGAGGCGTAAGCCATGCGGTTATCCCCACGCAGTACGTTCACCCGTACATTGATTTTGCTCGCTGGCTTGCTGATCGCAAGCCAGATTTTTTCCTACCTTGCGGTGCTCAATTACGCTTTGCTGCCCAGCTTGCAGCAGTTCAATCGTATTCTCGCCTATGAAGTGCGGTTGATGCTCAAAGAAGACGTTGAGATGGCCGATGGCAATACCTTTCATTTAGACACCCCGTTACGTCGCCAATTGCTTGAGCAGCTTGGGGTGACGCTGCACGCCGTGGATGGTAGCGATGCGATTCATGGTGAAGAATTGAAAGAGTATGAGAAGGCGACGGTGGTGGAATATCTCAGTGACGAGATGAGCCGTGAACTGGAGTCGCCGACGGAAGTGCGGTTGGTGCTGGGCGCAGACAGTTATGTGTTGTGGCTGCGCAGTGATGCGATCCCCCATTACCTGATGCGTATTCCGTTGTCGGAGTTGCAGGAAGATGACTTTTCGCCGCTGTTCCATTACAGCCTGATCATTGCCTTTATGGCGCTGGCTGGCGGCTGGTTGTTCATTCGGATCCAGAACCGGCCGTTGGTGGCACTGGAAAAAGCAGCGTTGCAGGTGGCGAAGGGAGAAAACCCGCCGGTGTTGCCGGAGCGGGGCGCATCGGAAATTCGGGCGGTGACCAAGGCGTTTAACCGGATGTCGGCGGGGATCAAGCAGTTGGAAGATGACCGAGCCTTGTTATTGGCCGGGGTCAGCCATGACTTGCGTACGCCGTTGACCCGTATTCGCTTGGCGACCGAGATGATGTCGCCGGAAAACGGTTATTTGGCTGAGAGTATGATCAAAGACACCGAAGAGTGTAATGCGATCATCAGTCAGTTCATGGATTACTTGAAATCAACCAAGAAGCAGGACGAGGAAGATCTCAATCTGAATGTGGTGTTGAGTGAAGTGGCCGAATCTGAAGGCGGTTACGAGCGCCGGATTGAACAGGACTTGGCTGAGATCCCAGGCGTCGTCAGTGCCAATGGGGTGTCGATTAAACGCTCGGTGGCGAACTTGGTGGTGAACGCGCTGCGTTACGGTAATGGCTGGGTGAAAATTTCCAGCGGCGTCACCGCGGATCGCAAGCATGTCTGGTTCTGCGTCGAAGATGACGGGCCGGGGATTGAACCGGATCAGGTGGCACGGATGTTCCAGCCGCTAACACGGGGTGATACCGCGCGGGGCACGGATACTGAAGGCACCGGCTTAGGACTGGCGATTGTGAAGCGCATTATTGATCAGCATGAAGGCACGATTCAGGTGTCTAACCGCCACGAAGGCGGGTTGAAAGTGCAGATCACTCTGCCGTTGATTGTGCGTAAGTAAGCTAAACCCAACCTGTTATTGATAGAACGAAAAAGCGCGTGCCATGGGCACGCGCTTTTTTTTTACGATTCTACTCGAAGCTCGAAGCTCGAAGCTCGAAGCTCGAAGCTCGAAGCTCGAACCTAGTCGCGGTCTTCCGGCAACACCAAGTTCAGGATAATTGCTGTGATACCGCCCGCGGCCATGCCGGATGACAGAATGCTTTTCACAATGTCAGGCAGGAACTGCAGAATTTCCGGTTTCTGGGCGATACCCAGACCCATTGAGAATGACAGCGCCATGATCAAAATGGCGCGGCGGTCGAGTTTGCAGCGCGAGATAATACGCACACCGGAGGCGGCGATGGTACCGAACATCACGATGGTCGCGCCGCCCAGTACCGGTTCAGGGATCAGCTGCACCAAGTTTGCTACGCCAGGGAATAGACCCAGTAGTACCAACATGCCCGCGACGAAGAAACCGATGTAACGGCTGGCCACGCCTGTTAGCTGGATGATGCCGTTGTTCTGGCTGAACGTGGAGTTCGGGAAGCTGTTCAGCAGTGCCGCAACAGCGGAGTTGATGCCGTCAGCCAGTACGCCACCTTTGATGCGCTTCATGTACACCGGGCCTGCCACGGGCTGCTCTGAGGTTTCAGAGGTCGCGGTAATGTCACCGATCGCTTCCAGTGAGGTAATGGCAAACACAATCATCAAGGGGATCAATAAGCCCCAGTCAAAACCAATGCCGTATTGCATCGGGATAGGAATGGCGATGAACTCGCTCTCGGTCATGCGGCTGGTATCTACCATGCCCATGATCCACGCCAGCAACGTACCGGCCGCCATCGCAATCACAATGGAAGACACACGCAGGTACGGGTTTTTCATGCGGTTGAGCAGTACGATAAAGCCCAATACGGTACCGGCCAGCATCAGGTTATCCAAGCTACCAAAGGTGCCGCTTTCAATCGCGGCGTAGCCTCCGCCGATGGAGGTCAGGCCGATGTTGATCAGCGTCAGGCCGATCAAGGTCACCACAATGCCAGAGACCAGCGGGGTGATCACACGTTGGGCATGTTGCAGCACGCGTGAGATAAACACTTCGGTCAGCGAGGCAAACAGTATGGTACCGAAGATAGCGGCCATCATGGTCGGAATATCAGCGCCACCGGCTTTGAGTGCCAAGCCTGCACCAATGATAGGGCCTAAGAAGTTAAAGCTGGTACCTTGGATCGACAGCAGGCCTGAGCCAACTGGACCAAACGTACGAATTTGGATAAAAGAAGCAATGCCTGAGGCAAACAGTGACATGCTGACAATGGTGTTGGTGTCACTGGCGGGGAGACCTAGCGATTGACAGATGATCAATGAAGGGGTGATCACGGCAACGAACATCGCCAGCAAATGCTGGGCAGCGGCAAACAGGGTTTGCGGCAGCGGTGGACGATCGTCAAGGCGGTAGATCAAATCCGATTTTTGCGGTGTTTCAACGGTGCTGTGCTGGCGAGTCATGGCCAAGGCTTCCTTGTGTTTCTCTTTATCCTGTTCACTGCGCTGAATGGGCGGTCAACGTGTGGGCCTGAATAGCTCTGTGATTGCTGTTACTCAGATCAGAACGCCACGGGAGAGAAGGGGTAGATAGAATTTGGCGCTATTTTAGTGATCCATCAGCAAAAGGCAATCGTTTGCGTGTGGGTTTTACAGGGATTGAATTTGCGTATTTACAATCTTATATTGCGAAAATAAAAACAGGCCGCAAGGCGACCTGTTCTGGGAGCTTTTATACGCAGAGGCGATGCGAGGATCAGGCGTTGGAATAATTTTCCCGTTGGCCGAGCCAGCGGTCAATGATGGCTTGTGCGTTATCGGGGTAGTGATCAAACAGGTAGCGCGCCAGCTTTTGCACCTGTGGGATCAGGTGCTGGTCGCGCACTAAGTCGGCCACTTTAAACTCGGCGATACCGGTTTGTTTGGTGCCGAGCAGTTCACCGGGGCCGCGGATCTCCAAATCGCGCTGGGCGATGACAAAGCCATCGCTGCTTTCGCGCAATACGCCGAGACGTTTCTGGGCAGTTTTCGACAGCGGTGCATGGTAGAGCAGCACACAGTGACTCGCCACTTGGCCTCGGCCAACGCGGCCGCGCAACTGGTGCAATTGCGCTAGACCTAAGCGTTCCGGGTTTTCAATCACCATCAGGCTGGCATTGGGTACATCCACGCCGACTTCAATCACCGTGGTGGCGACCAATAGGTGCAGTTCACCGGCTTTGAAGCGTTGCATCACCGCCTGCTTCTCGGCCGGTTTCATGCGGCCATGCACCAACCCGATGTTCAATTCGGGCAGTTGCGCGGTCAGTTCATCGGCGGTATCAGAGGCCGCTTGGGCTTCCAGTACTTCCGATTCGTCAATCAGGGTACATACCCAGTAGGCTTGGCGGCCTTCGTTCATGCAGGCGGCACGAATACGCTCGATGATATCGGGACGGCGTGAATCGGGCAGCGCCACAGTCTGGATCGGGGTACGACCCGGTGGCAGCTCATCAATCACCGAGGTTTCTAAATCGGCGTAAGCCGTCATGGCCAAGGTGCGTGGAATCGGAGTCGCGGTCATGATCAGTTGGTGCGGGTAGCGGCCTTCGTTAGCGCCTTTCTCGCGCAGCTCCAACCGCTGGTGGACACCAAAGCGGTGCTGTTCATCAATGATCACCAACGCCAGATTCTGAAACACGACCTGATCTTGGAACAGGGCGTGGGTGCCGACCACCATTTTGGCCTCGCCACTGGCAATCTTAGCGAGCTCGCTCTCGCGGGCTTTACCTTTGAGTTTACCGGCCAGCCAGCCCACGTCGATACCCAATGGATTGAGCCACTGGGCAAAGTTGATGGCGTGCTGCTCGGCCAATAATTCGGTCGGTGCCATTAAGGCCACTTGATAGCCGTGTTCAATGGCACGCAGTGCTGCCAGCGCCGCGACTAAGGTTTTGCCGGATCCAACGTCTCCCTGCACCAAGCGCATCATCGGATGAGGCTGGGTCAAATCGCGTTCAATGTCGGCCACCACTCGCTGCTGGGCGCCGGTTGGGCTGAATGGCAGGCTGGCCAGCAGTTGTTGTTTGAGGGTGTCTTGTGTTGACGCGTCCGGTGCGGCCAACGGCCACGCGGCATGCTGCTGGCTGTTGTTACGCACCGCCAGCATTGACAGGTTTTGTGCCAGTAGCTCTTCCAAAATCAGGCGTTGTTGTGCGGGGTGTTTGCCTTCCTCTAGTTGATCGAGCGACACATCCGGCGTGGGACGGTGCATCAGATGCAGCGCTTGTGCCAATGTCATCTGACGGTCGTACAGGCCTTCAGGCAGCAGTTCACGCACCGCGGCTTTGTCGAGCAAGGTCATGGCCTGATCGGTCAGGTTACGCAAGGTGAGTTGGCGCAGGCCATCGGTGGTCGGATAGACCGGCGTCAGGGTCTCTTCCACGCTTAATTCGGTGGGCTCGGAAAACAGGCGATAGTCAGGGTGGATGATTTCCAGCCCGTATTGGCCGCGTTTGATTTCCCCGTAGGCCTTCACTTGCTTGCCTTCGGTGAAGTTGTTTTTCATCGCGGCGGTGAAGTTGAAAAAGCGCAGCGTGGCGGTGCCAGTGTGATCGCTGATCTTCACCGTCATCATACGGCGTTTGCCGAAGGTGATGTTACAGCTAAGCACCTCGCCTTGAACGGTCAGGTGTTGGCCGGGCATCACTTGCGCCATCGGCCAGATCCGCGTGCGGTCTTCATAGCGGAGCGGTAAATGGAACAGCAAGTCCTGCACCGTGCGCAGGCCAATCTTATCCAGTTTGTCGGCCATTTTGGCCCCGACCCCTGACAGCTCTGTCAAGGCGATGGTATCAAGGAGTTGTCCGCTCATGAGTCCGTCCGCTTACTCTCAAGGTAGAATTTTTTTCTTTTTCGGCTCAATCGCCTGCATGGTTTTCCACCAGCTTTCATCGGCGGCGATCTGGCCGTGTTCGTCCAGCGGTGGGTAAGGCAGCCCTTTGCGGCGTGCGACTTTAGCCAGTACTGGGTGACCGCGTTCAAACAAAATGCGGTTGACCACCTCATCCGGTAATTGGGTGATTGTGCGATCGTACATGCCGGCGTTTTGGCGCTGACGCTGCGCTTCGTACAGGATCAAGGCGCTGGCCACGGAGACATTCAATGACTGTACCATGCCGACCATCGGAATGATGATATCTTGATCGGCCATGGCTAAGGCTTGTGGGGAGATCCCGTTTTTCTCGCCGCCCAGAATAATCGCGGTCGGTTTGGTGTAGTCGATTTCACGAAAATCCACCGCGGTCTCAGACAAGTTGGTGGCCAGCACTTGCATGCCTTGGGCTTTCATTGCTGCCATCGCCTCGACCATGGAATCGTGCGTGTCGAGTTCGACCCAGTTACGCGCTCCTGCGGAGGTGTGGCTATGCACTTTCATCGCTTTGGTCGGCCACACCGCGTGGACCTTGTGCACGCCAACGGCATCGGCGGTACGGATGATGGCGGAGACATTGTTGGGTTTGTGAACTTCTTCCATGCACACCGTCAGATCCGGCTGGCGGGTGGCAAGGACAGCATGAATACGCTGGAAACGATCGGGTGTCATGGTGCGTTGTTACCTAAAGCTAGTGCTTAAAGAAAGCGACCTAAAGAAAACGCCCGAGAACGGGCGTTTAGAGTATAAGTCGGCAGCAGGGATATCCCCGTTACCGGGATCAGTTTTTCTGACGCGATACCCGCACCACGTTGGGCATGACTCGGATCCGGCGCATGATATTGGCCAGATGGATCCGCCCTTTGGTGGTCAGGCGTACCGTGATGGTGTACAGACGGCCATCTTTTTCTTCGGTCGCCAAGCCCTGAATATTCGAGCCGGTTGCCGCGATGGTGTTGGTCAGATCGGCCAGTGCCCCTTGGTGGTTTTGCATGTCCACCTTGAGGCTGGTGACGAATTCTTGCTCGAAGTCTTCGCTCCACTCGACCGCCATGTACTTGTCCGGTTCACGTTGGTAACCACGGATGTTGGCACATTCTTCGCGGTGGATCACCAAGCCTTTGCCCGGACTGACATGGGCCATGATGGGGTCACCGTGGATCGGGTGACAACAATTGGCGAAGGTCAGCAAAATGCCATCGGCGCCACGAATAGGCAAGCGACGGTCATTTTCTTTCTCGGTCAGTTCATCGGCACGGCCCAGCAGACGGCGGGCGATCACCACGCTCATCAGCTCACCCAAGCCAATTTCAGCCAGCAAATCTTCCAAATCCACCAAACGCAGATCGGTCAGCACTTGTTGCAGGTTGCCCGGATCGACTTGGTCGATATTGAGCGCCCCAAGAGCATGATTAAGCAGACGACGACCCAGTGTGATGGACTCTTCACGGCGCATGGTTTTCAGCACCTGACGGATCTTGGTGCGCGCGCGTGAGGTCACGACATAGTTCAGCCAGGCTGCGTTAGGACGCGCCCCAGGTGCACTGATGATCTCAATGGTCTGGCCGTTTTTCAGTGGCTTGCTCAGCGGGTAAGGCTGGCGCTCCACACGGGCACCGACACAGGCGTTACCCACATCGGTGTGCACCGCGTAGGCAAAGTCGACGGCGGTCGCCCCGACCGGCAATTCCACAATGCGGCCTTTCGGGGTGAAGACGTAAATCTCGTCTGGGAACAGATCGGATTTCACGTTCTCGATGAATTCAAACGAGCTGCCGGCGCTTTGCTGCAGTTCGAGCAGACTTTGCATCCAGCGCTGTGCTTTCACCTGCGCCGTGGTACTCGAGCTTTCGCCGTCTTTGTAGGCCCAGTGTGCCGCGACGCCTTTATCGGCCATTTGATCCATGTCTTCGGTACGGATCTGCACTTCCACCGGCACGCCATGCGGGCCAACTAAGGAGGTGTGTAATGACTGATAGCCGTTGGCTTTCGGGATCGCGATGTAATCTTTCATCTTGCTTGGGCGCGGCTTATACAAGTTATGCACTTGGCCGAGAATGCGGTAGCAAGTATCGAGGTCATGGACCAGTACGCGGAAGGCGTAGATATCCATGATGGTGTGGAAACGCTGCTCTTTGTTCTTCATCTTGTTATAGATGGAGTAAAGGTTTTTCTCGCGTCCCAGTACCGTACCTTCAATCCCCGCATCGTTGAGGCGACCCTCAATTTCAGCGTGGATTTTATTGATCATTTCTTTGCGGTTTCCACGGGCAGCAGCGACCACGTTTTTCAGGACGCGGTAGCGGTTGGGATAGAGGGCTTCAAAGCCGAGCTCTTCCAACTCTGTCTTAATATTGTGGATACCCAAACGGTGGGCTAAAGGAGAGAAGATTTCCAGCGTTTCGCGGGCGATCCGACGGCGTTTGTCCGGGCGCAGGGCACCCAACGTGCGCATGTTGTGCGTACGGTCAGCCAGTTTGATGAGGATCACGCGAATATCATGGGCCATGGCCATGATCATTTTGCGGAAGTTTTCAGCTTGCGCTTCTTTGCGATCGCGGAATTTGAGTTTGTCTAGCTTCGAGACACCATCGACCAGCTCAGCCACGGTGGAGCCAAAGCGGCTATCGAGATCGTCTTTGGTGACCTCGGTATCTTCAATGACGTCGTGGAGCAGGGCTGCCATGAGGGTTTCGTAATCCAGGCGCATTTCCGCCAGAATACGAGCAACAGCAATGGGGTGGATGATGTAGGGTTCGCCGCTAGAGCGTGTCTGCCCTTCGTGTGCGTCGCGCGCAACCAAATAAGCCTGCCTGAGCGCCTCAATTTGAGACTCAGGCAGGTATTGTGTTGCGACTTCTTTCAGGCTATCAAAAAGATACAATGCGCCCGGTTCCCTGAATTAACGGTGGTTGTCGCCAGCAATAGCACTAACAGCGGCTAGCTCTGCTGCTTCTTGCTCTTGAACTTCCTGACGCTCACGAGCATCAAGAATTTCTTTTGTGATCAGACCTTCTTCGATTTCACGAAGGGCGATAACAGTGTATTTGTCGTTTTCTTCAGGAACCAATGGATCCTTACCGCCTGTTTGCATTTGACGAGCGCGGCGAGAAGCAATTTGGATCAGGTCGAAACGGTTGCCAATTTTATCAACTGCGTCTTGAACGGTTACGCGTGCCATGGAGGGCTCCAGTGGTTATAAAAATAAAGATGGAAAATTGTACAAAAATACTTACTGATCTGCCAGCAGGGCATTCAGCATGCTGTTATATTTAGCAGTTTGCTTATCTTGCTTCAATCGTTCTGCACGGATAATGGCTTTTAAATCCATTAGTGCCACATCAAAATCATCATTAACGATCACATAATCGTATTCGTTGTAATGAGAAATCTCTGAACGGGCTTCCTGCATGCGACGGGCAATCACAACATCGCTGTCTTGACCACGGGCATTCAGTCGGCGCTCCAGCTCTTCTTTTGAAGGTGGCAAGATAAACAAGCTTTTGGCTTGTGGCATTTGCTTGCGAATTTGACGCGCGCCCTGCCAGTCGATATCCAAGAAGACATCGATGCCTTTATTCAGCTGCTGTTCGATCCAAGGACGTGAAGTACCGTAGTAATTACCAAACACTTCAGCGTGCTCAAGGAAAGCGCCTTGTTCAGCAAGGTCCGTAAATTCTTCTACGCTAACGAAATTGTAATGAACGCCGTGCTCTTCGCCTGGACGCATACCGCGCGTGGTGTGAGAGACGGATACTTTCATGTCATAGGTCGGATTGGTTTCCAACAGGGCGTTGATCAGACTTGATTTACCAGCACCGCTTGGGGCCGACACGATGTATAGAGTACCTTTGCTCATTGCCTATTTTCGCTCAGTGATAGAAGGGCGCGCAGATTATCATGAACTGCGCTTAATTGAAATTAGCGGATTGCTTGAAAATTCATCTTTTTCTGATGCGTATCGTTAACTATACGCCGTGGGCGGCTTTTTTGCGAAATACGGGATCCGCTGCCCACTTTGCGGGCGTGATAACAATTGTGATGAAAGGGATGCATTGCACCTGTTCACGGCGCGGTGAACCTTCAGAAAATGGGCGTAAACCGGCAGGATGCACTGGCAATGTGCATCACCTTACGTTAGACACCCTGCGGTAGACCGCGACGTTGGCATCGCGGTGAGGAGAGGCAGCGACGCCAGGGAGAAGCAGATGGCCATGACAGTAACTGGCACAGGGAAACAACGGAGCAGCATGTGGCGGCTATTGGTGGCACTGGGTATGACGGTAAGCACCGTGGCGATGTCGGTCGCCGTGGCATCGGCAGTCGTTGCGCCAGTCGTACAGGCCTCCGTCGCCGGACTGGCGGCGGACTCGGTGCCAGAGACGGCATCGCCTGACTCCGCGGCACATTCAACGCTATCGGTACGGGCATTGTCTAATTATCACCTGTTAGTGGCCGCACTGCAGGAGGTGGTGATACAGCAGCCGAATGTGGGTGGGCCACAGACTTTTTATATCACGCCGTATTCCCCCGACGAGATGGTGGCGTACTTGGTGTGGCCACAACAGAAACGACTCTGGATTGTCCCAGTGTCAGAACACCCAGATTATGCCTGGCAGCAACTGATCCTTTCCAGTAGTGGGATGCTCATCGAGCTTGATTCAAGTGTGGTGGATACGCAGGAAGAAATTGGTACGAGTACTTATTTGGTCGATAAGCCATGGGCGGCAGAGAAGCTGTTTGACGCGATCGTGGAGGGGGAGGCGATAGTGGTTTCGCCGCCAATCAAGGATTAGCGGCAATTTCTGACCGGGCAGGTGAATAAGGCGATCTTATTCGATGTTCTGGATCTGCTCGCGCATTTGCTCGATCAATACTTTCAGTTCCACCGCAGAGGCGGTGATGTCGGTGTTGATGGATTTCGATGCTAGCGTGTTTGACTCACGGTTGAACTCTTGCATCATGAAGTCCAGACGACGGCCACAGGCGCCCCCTTTCTTCATCACTTTGTGCGTTTCTTTCACGTGTGAGTCCAAACGATCCAGCTCTTCCGCCACATCGCTCTTTTGTGCCAGCACGATCAGCTCTTGCTCGACGCGGGTCGCATCCAGCTCAATCTTCGCTTCTTCAAAACGGCTGAGCAGACGCTCACGCTGCCATGCCATCACTTCTGGCATGTGGGCGCGAACTTTGGCCGCTTCTTCGCTGATCGCATCCAAACGCTGCACGATCAGATCTTTCATGTTGGCGCCTTCGCTTGCACGTGCAGCCAAGAAATCTTCAATCGCGGCATCAAAGCCTGTCAGTAGATCTTTGTTGATGGCATCCAAATCTTGCTCAGACGCTTCCATCACCCCCGGCCATTGCATGACTTGGAACGGGTTAATGCGGCTTTTCTCGCCGGTCAGCGCCATGATTTGCTCTGCCGCATTGATCACTTGGCTGGCCAATGTCTGGTTGATGTTCAACGCAGCGTTAGCGGCAGGGTTCGCTTCAAAACGCAAGTTACACTCAACTTTACCGCGTGCAAGACGCTGGCGGAAACGCTCGCGCAGTACTGGCTCAAGGCCTCGGAACTGCTCAGGCATACGCAGGTACGTTTCAAGGTAGCGTTGGTTAACCGAACGGATTTCCCAAACAGCGGTGCCCCAGTCAGCTTTTACTTCGCGACGGGCGTAGGCGGTCATGCTATGGATCATTGGCGGAGGGCCCTTATGTAGAAAGAAGATAACTGCTTACTGGCTGTTAACGCGGGGCGCTAAGAGCCGTGCAATACAGGATACGGCGCAGTTGTCGTAGTGCATTGATTATAACGTAGCCTACCGATGAAAAGATAGGTGAGGGTGTCGTGTGAACAGTGTGCATTTTTTGAGTGCACTTCGTGCCACTTACGATTACACTCCGCCGTCATTTTTTACTTTGTGAACCCTTTATTCCATGAAAAAGTACTTTGCGTTAGCGCTATTAGGCCTGTCTTTGACAGGGTGTGTGACCTTTCCAACCGCGGATTCTCGCCATGTGCAGGTGATCTGGGATGATACGCAGGCACTCCAAGGTTGTGCCCTAAAAGGCACAGTATTGGGTTCGCAAGGCCATTTCTATGATTACTGGATGCACGCCGATCGCGACATGGTGTGGGGTACGCTCAATGAAATGCGTATCAAAGCGCACGAGATGCAAGCGGATACCTTGTACTTGTACCAGCCATTTGGTTTCTTGGGATCGGTAACGATGCTGGGTAATGCCTATGACTGTCAGCGTCCGGTAGCCGTTGCGGTGACCGAGCCTACGATGGCGGATATGTCAGCGCCTGCAGCAGTGAACGCTGCGACGCCTGTTGCAACGAACGCAGCTGCGCCCGTGAGTACTGACACAGCAGCGCAATAAGAGTCTCGCGTGCGTTAATCCTTTTGTTTTGACACGTTTGTCTCGACACGGCGGCGATCGTTTGCGTACGTGTCACGCAAAGGGTTTCGCGTGCACTGATCGGCGGTTATCGCTATAATCGCCGGTTAATATCAGCCAGCCAAAGGGAATCCCCGATGCGTCCAAGCGGAAGAAATGCTAACCAAGTACGTCCAATCACTATTACTCGTCAATTTACGGCCCATGCTGAAGGGTCAGTGTTGGTGGAGTTTGGTGATACTAAAGTGATCTGTACGGCAAGTGTGGAAGAGTCAGTACCACGTTGGCTGAAAGGTAAAGGCAAAGGCTGGGTGACAGCAGAATACGGCATGTTGCCGCGCGCGACCCATTCGCGTAACCGCCGTGAAGCGGCAAGCGGTAAACAAGGCGGTCGTACCATGGAAATTCAGCGCCTGATCGCGCGTAGCCTACGTGCTGCGGTGGATCTTGACGTGCTGGGTGAGCAAATGATCACGATTGACTGTGATGTGATTCAGGCGGATGGTGGCACACGCACCGCGTCTATCACAGGTGCAATGGTGGCGTTGGTGGATGCGATCAACTACATGCTGGCAAAAGGCATGATCAAGAAAAACCCACTGAAAGGCATGGTGGCAGCAGTCTCTGTCGGTATCTACAACGGCGAGCCGATCTGTGATTTAGAGTACCTTGAAGATTCAGCAGCAGAAACCGACATGAATGTGGTCATGACCGAAGACGGTAAGATGATCGAGATTCAAGGCACGGCCGAAGGGGAAGCCTTCAGCCACGACGAATTACTGGCGATGCTGGCGCTAGCCAAGCAGGGCATTGAAGACATTATCAACGTGCAGAAGCAAGCGTTGATGGATTGATTTTGAAGCGGTTCCTATTGGAGCCGCTTTTTTTTGGCTGTCGGGGCGGATGTCGCCTGTCTGACAGCCCGAGTATGACTATACGTTTCATAAAATAAGGAAAAACCATGAAAGCATATCAGCGTCAGTTCATTGAATTCGCCCTTGAAAAAGGCGTATTGAAATTTGGTGAGTTCACACTGAAATCTGGCCGTAAGAGCCCGTATTTTTTCAATGCCGGGTTGTTTAATACAGGTCGTGATTTAGCACGTCTGGGTCGTTTTTACGCTGAAGCTTTAGTGGACGCGGGCATTGAGTACGATGTGCTATTTGGCCCGGCGTACAAAGGGATCCCGATTGCGACGACCACCGCGGTGGCGTTGGCGGATCAGCACGATATCGACACCCCTTACTGTTTCAACCGTAAGGAAGCCAAAGATCACGGTGAAGGCGGCAACTTGGTGGGTAGCCCACTGGAAGGCCGCATCATGTTGGTGGACGACGTGATCACTGCCGGTACGGCAATCCGTGAATCAATGGAAATCATCAAAGCGAATGGCGCGGATTTGGCGGGCGTGTTGGTGGCGATTGACCGTCAGGAAAAAGGCAAGAGTGAGCTGTCTGCGATTCAGGAAGTGGAGCGCGACTTTGGCTGTGCCGTGATCTCGATTGTGTCTTTGGGTGATGTGGTACGTTACTTGGAAGAGCAAACGGGGATGGACGCACACCTAGAGGCAGTAAAAGCCTACCGTGCAGAGTACGGGGTGTAAGTCTTTAGGGACGCGTTTCGAGTCGGCGAGGAAGCGCGGGGCGTTTTCTCTGCCCGAGAAACAACAAAAGCGAGTGTCATTGACGCTCGCTTTTTGTTTTTTTATTCTACTCGAACCTCGAACCTCGAACCTCGAACCTCGAACCTTTAGCCTAACTCTGCACTGAGCAAACGCCAGTAGTCATCAAAGTTGGCCGTGGGCTTGTATTTGAAGTTAGAGCGAACGAAACGGTTCAGGCTGCCTTCAACTTGGCCTAGCAACTGAGCGGCCAAAATGCCTTCATCGACCGGGAAGCCTTTGCCTTCACGCAGTTTGCGCTCACGCAGTACCTGGCGAAGCTGGGTTTCAATGCGCTCAAACAGTTGGTTAATACGTGACTGGAGACGGTCTTGTTCAAACATCAACGCGTGGCCGGTCATAATGCGGGTCAGGCCCGGGTTACGCTCGGCAAAGGTCAAGATCAACTGTAATACCATGCGCAGACGATTCAGGGTGTCTTTTTCATCATCCAGAATGCGATTAATGCGGGTAGTAATGGTGTCTTCAATAAACTCGATCAACCCTTCAAACATTCTCGCCTTGCTTGGAAAGTGACGGTAAAGCGCGGCTTCCGAGACGCCCACCTGCGCGGCCAGTTTCGCGGTGGTAATACGTTGGCTACCTTGGGCCGATTCCAGCATTTGAGCTAATGCTTGCAAAATTTCTTCGCGGCGGTTGTTTTTCTTGTTGCCAGCCATGAATAACCGTTCCTTTTCAAAATAAGACTGTCTCTGACAGCGTGAAACCCGCCTATCTTAGCGGTGGAGCCTGACGGTGAAAAGCACTCTCGGGCGATACTGAGTGCTTTATCGGCCAAAAAAGCCCAACCTGAAGGGAAGGGCTTCTATTTAAGCAGCAGAGTGAAGACGATTACGCCTGACGGGCGTGAAAGCGCGCGATGATTTCATTCATCAACTGCTGGCCCAGCAGGGTTTTGCTGGTCAGTGGCAGGGCTTTATCGCCTTGAGGCCAGTACAGATGCAGGGCATTACTGTCACTGTTGAAGCCTTGGTCTTGCTGCGACACATCATTGGCACAGATCAGATCCAAGTTTTTACGCTGCAGTTTGCCTTGTGCGTATTGCGCCACCTCTTGCGTTTCGGCGGCAAAACCGACCGTGAACGGACGTTGTTCGGTCAGTTGCGCAATGCTGGCAATGATATCGGGATTTTTCACCAGCGAAATCACCATCTCATCCTGATCGCTTTGCTTTTTCATCTTCTGCGTGGCGACATGAGCCGGACGGAAGTCGGCGACAGCGGCACAACCAATAAAGATATCGCTCTGTGGGGCATGGGTATGCGCCGCTTGGAACATCTCCTCAGCACTTTCAATGTCCACACGCTCGACACCCGCAGGTGTAGCGAGGTTCGTTGGGCCGCTGATCAAGATAACGTTCGCGCCTCGCTGTGCCGCCGCCGCCGCAATGGCGTAGCCCATCTTACCGGAGCTGAGATTAGTCAGGTAGCGTACCGGATCAATCGCTTCGCGGGTGGGGCCTGCCGTAATGGTCAGCGTGATACCCGCCAAGTCGGCAGGCTGGAAGAAGGCTTCGACCTGATGCACTAACTGCATAGGCTCCAGCATGCGCCCCGGGCCGACATCGCCACAGGCTTGCTCGCCACTGGCTGGCCCCCAGATGGTGCAACCACGGCGGGCCAGCGTCGCGATATTTTCTTGTGTCGCGATGTTGCGGTACATCTGTTGGTTCATCGCAGGCGCGACTGCAATCGGTGCGTCGGTGGCTAAGCATAAGGTGGTGAGCAAGTCATTACCCATGCCAGCAGCCATACGGGCGATTAAATCGGCCGTTGCTGGTGCCAGTAACACCAAGTCAGCCCATTTCGCTAACTCAATGTGTCCCATCGAGGCTTCCGCTGCGGGATCCAATAAGCTGTCAGAGACCGGGCGACCTGAGACGGCTTGCATCGTAAGAGGGGTAATGAACTCTTTGGCGGCGTTGGTCATTACAACCTGCACTTGCGCGCCACGTTCAATCAGTCGGCGCGTGAGTTCGGCACATTTGTAGGCGGCGATCCCACCGCTGATCCCAAGAAGTATTTTTTTCCCTGCCAGAGTCTGCATTGTTCTTGCCTGCTATCGATATCCGGAATATGAATGCGGCACACCTTACCATCAAAAAAAGGCGCTCACCAAAAGAAAGCATGCATCCTTGCGCCCGATCAAGCCTGAGGTGACCGCCATGATCGACGGCGGTAAATCCGGCGGGGGTCTGTGATGTATCTGGCAGTTCGGCACGCCGTGTTGCGGCGTGAGGGGCGGTTTTTCTCGTGCTGGCTGCGATCTTGAGGGGGAAGGCTTGTTGATCATGCTCTCTAGGTATTAGCTGGCCGCTATAAGGAGGGAGATATGTCACTCAAACTGTTACCGGAACAATCACGGCCCCGAGAAAAGTTATTAGCCCGGGGCGCAGGGGCACTCTCGGATGCGGAATTGCTGGCGATTTTCTTGCGCACTGGCATCACAGGGATGAATGCGATTGAGCTGGCCACGGATCTCTTGCATCAGTTTGGTTCGCTGCGGGCGTTGTTGGCCGCCGACCAAACCGCGTTCTGCCAATATAAAGGACTCGGGCCAGCCAAATTTGCCCAGTTGCAGGCCGTGTTGGAAATGAGTCAGCGTCATTTAGAGGAAACCTTGAAAAAAGGGGATGCCTTAACGAGTCCGGATCATACCCGTCGTTATTTGACGCAATTATTGCGCGATCGCCATCGTGAAGCGTTTTATGTCCTGTTTCTCGATAACCAGCATCGGGTGCTTACCGGAGAGGTATTATTTGAAGGAACGATTGATGCTGCGAGCGTGTATCCACGAGAAGTTGTAAAAAGATCACTGGAACTTAATGCAGCCGCGCTCATTTTAGCGCATAATCACCCGTCAGGCGTCGCTGAACCAAGTCAAGCAGATCGTCGAATTACCCAACGCATTAGTGATGCACTGGCGTTGGTTGATATTCGGGTTCTAGATCACTTTGTTGTCGGTGATGGAGAAATTACTTCATTCGCTGAGCGAGGATGGCTATAAAATAGCCAAAATTTGCCTAAAAAGTTGAGAAAGGACTGCTCGGGACTTGAGCAACTGGTTTTGACTTAGTATAATGCGCGACCTTTGATAGCTGTGGTTAGATGTGAAAAAATATTTTTACATTGAATAAACCATGGTAGATATCGAGCTGAAACGATTTGGAGAAGACAGTAATGTCCCGAGTATGCCAAGTAACTGGCAAGCGTCCTGTAACGGGTAACAACCGTTCACACGCGCGCAATGCCACCAAGCGTCGTTTTCTGCCGAACCTGCAAACTCATCGTTTCTGGGTAGAAAGCGAAAAACGCTTCGTTAAACTACGTCTTACCGCTAAAGGTATGCGTATCATCGACAAGAAAGGCATTGATGTCGTTCTTGCAGAGATGCGTGTTCGCGGCGAGAACGTTTAAGAGGATTTGAAGAATGGCTAAAGGCATTCGTGAGAAGATCCGTCTAGTATCATCTGCTGGTACAGGCCACTTCTACACTACTGATAAAAACAAGCGTAACATGCCAGGCAAATTTGAGATCAAGAAATTTGATCCAGTAATTCGCCAGCACGTTATGTACAAAGAAGCTAAAATCAAGTAATTGATTTCATGTTTTTTTGATAAAAGCCCAGTTTATGCTGGGTTTTTTTATACCTAAAATTCCTCTTCACCTCTTCACCTCTTTATCTTCTTATTTTCAGCCACTCCCTCTGCTTTTTTCCTCTGACCATTAAGCGATTTTCTCGCAATCTCGTATCTTGTTGTAACCATGCTATGATTTCCGCTCTGCTAACAGGAAGGGTATCGCTATGCGACTGTCACGTCGGGGATGGAACAATGTCATTATTTTTGCGGTGATTGCGTTTATCGCGATGATCCAGTTACCCGAATGGGTGAAAAACCGTGCGACGTCATCATCGTCATCCGTTGCGGATGCTCCGGCGGTGTTAACCCGTTTATTGCCCCTTGATGCCCTGCCTGAGCGGGTCGTCTTCCCGCAAACGACACTGACAAACAGCGCGTTAGGCTGGCAAGCTGCGCCGCTGGTGGCCTTGCCGGCACATACCTTGTTGTCGCATTGGTTGACGTTGGAAGGCACGCCGGTGAGTGCGGAGATCATGCAGCAACTCACGTCTCAGTTGTCGGCGCCTCGTCATGTCGAATTTGAGTTGGCGGGGCAGCAGACCGCCGTGTCGGTGACCGTCTATCAGTTGCCGCAGTTTTGGTTATTACAAAACGGACAGGGCGAGTGGCTGGCTGTTTCCGTGGCGGAAGCGTACTTGTTTCCGTCTGCAACCCATTCATCAATCGTCAGTGAGTAAACCATGCCTGAATTACCGGAAGTCGAAGTGAGCCGCATGGGGATTACGCCGCATGTGCTGGATCAGCGCGTTACCCATGTGGTGGTACGCAACCCTAAATTACGCTGGCCGATCCCTGAAGAACTGCATCTGATTGAGGGGCAGGTGATCCGCCGCGTGCACCGTCGAGCGAAGTATTTGTTGCTGGACACCGATATCGGCACGGCCATCATTCATTTGGGCATGTCGGGCAGTTTGCGGGTGTTACCCATAGGGATCCCACCGGAGAAACATGATCACGTGGATCTCTGTTTGGCCAGTGGTGAGTTACTGCGTTACAACGATCCGCGTCGGTTTGGGGCGTGGTTGTGGCAAGACAAAGGCAGTGAACACCGCGTATTCGCCAAGCTGGGACCGGAGCCGCTCAGTGACGATTTCAATGCTGAGTATTTGCAGGAAAAAGCCCACGCGAAACGCACAGCGATCAAATCCTTCATTATGGACAATCACGTGGTGGTGGGGGTGGGAAATATCTATGCCAATGAATCGCTGTTCAGTGCAGGCATCCACCCGAAGCGCGAAGCCGGTAAGGTCTCGGCACACCGTCTAGCGGTGTTGGTGGATGAGATCAAAGCGGTGCTGGCGTTTGCCATTGAGCAAGGTGGCACCACACTGAAAGACTTCAAAAACGCCGATGGTAAGCCGGGCTATTTCGCGCAGGAGCTGCAAGTGTACGGTAAGGCGGGGCAGCCGTGTCCACGCTGCGACAAGCCTTTGAGTGAGGCCAAAATCGGCCAACGCGCCAGTGTGTATTGCAGTGATTGTCAGAAGTAGTGAGTACTTGTCATCAGTCGCACGTGATTACCTAGAGAAAAAGCGTAATACGAGAGAAAAGTGGGGCGGATTCAGCGGCGCTTAACCCATAGCTCAATAATATTGATGCCGTTTTTCCTCGGCAAGCATACCCACCTCTCTGAGGCGGTGCTATGATCTTGTCATTGATAGTAATTTTTTGTGCTAATTAGGCATCATTGAAAGGTTTACGCAGATGATGAAATATCTGGTTACCGGCGCCGCCGGGTTTATTGGCAGCGCGGTGGTTGAGCGTTTGTGTGCGATGGGACACGAAGTCGTCGGGATTGATAACCTCAACGATTACTACGAGGTGTCACTGAAGCAGGCGCGTCTGGCGCGTATCGCCCACCCACAGTTCACGTTCATTGAACTGGACTTGGCAGACCGTGACGGTATCGCGAACCTGTTTGCTGAGCAGCAGTTTACCCGAGTGATCCACTTAGCGGCACAAGCGGGTGTGCGTTATTCGATTGATAACCCCATGGCGTATGCGGACAGTAACTTGGTGGGTCACCTGACAATTTTGGAAGGCTGTCGCCATAACAAGGTCGAGCACCTGGTGTACGCCTCTTCAAGCTCAGTGTACGGCCTGAACCAGAAGATGCCGTTTGATACCGCTGATAGTGTCGATCACCCGATCTCTTTGTATGCGGCGACCAAAAAGTCCAATGAGCTGATGGCACACACCTATTCCCATCTTTACGGTGTGCCGACCACGGGTTTGCGTTTCTTTACCGTGTACGGCCCGTGGGGACGTCCGGACATGGCGTTGTTCAAGTTCACCAACGCCATCATGGAAGGCAAAACTATTGATGTGTACAACAACGGCGATATGCGCCGAGACTTCACTTACATCGACGATATCGTAGAAGGCATTATCCGCATTCAGGCGGTGCTCCCTGAGAAAAACAGCGATTGGACGGTGGAAACTGGCTCGCCAGCGACCAGTTCAGCACCGTACCGTGTGTATAACATTGGTCACGGTAGCCCAGTGAAATTGATGGACTTCATCGAAGCACTGGAAGACGCACTAGGTATGGAAGCGAAGAAAAACTTCATGCCCATGCAGCCGGGTGACGTATATGCGACTTATGCCGATACGAAAGACTTGTTCGCGGCGACTGATTACCAACCCGCGGTGAAAGTAAAAGAAGGCGTACAGGCCTTTGTGGATTGGTACCGTGCGTATTACCAGTGTTAATGCTGGGCAGTAAAACAAGAGAAGTAAAATCAAAGGAGGCGTAATGCCTCCTTTTTGTTTGAGCGCTAAGGTCAAATGCGCCGAAGGATATAGGTGCGAGAGCTTTGTGGTAGAATGGATGCGTTAAATTCATCCCGGAGAAAAAAATGAAACTGACTCTTCCTGACTATGATCAGGCCCGTGTGCTGGTGGTTGGCGATGTGATGTTGGATCGTTATTGGGGCGGCGCAACAGGCCGAATTTCCCCTGAAGCCCCTGTACCTGTGGTCAAAGTGGATCACATTGAAGAGCGTCCAGGTGGGGCGGCAAACGTCGCAATGAACATTGCATCGTTAGGCGGCCATGCGCACCTGATTGGTTTTACCGGGATTGATGAACCGGCAAAAGTGTTAAGCGAAAAGCTGGGCTCACTTGCGGTGCATTGTGATTTTGTGGCTTTGCCCGATTACCCGACGATCACGAAATTACGCGTGATGAGTCGCGGTCAACAGATGATCCGCTTGGACTTTGAAGAAGGGTTTCATCAGGTGCCGAGTGATGTCATTCTGCCGCGCCTTGCATCGGCGTTGCCATCGGCTCGCGTGATGATTCTATCGGATTACGCCAAAGGGGCGTTGGAACATGTACAGCTGATGATTCAACAGGCGCGTCAGCAGGATATCGCCGTGCTGGTCGATCCGAAAGGCACCGATTTTGAACGCTATCGTGGCGCGACGTTATTGACGCCTAACTTGTCAGAGTTCGAAGCCGTTGTGGGTTCCGTTCGCTCTGATGAGGATCTGGTCGCGAAAGGACAAGCGTTGATCCAGCAGTATGATTTAAAGGCGCTGTTGGTCACGCGGAGTGAGCATGGCATGACGTTATTGCAGCGTGATAATGCCGAGCCTTTACACATGCCTACTCAAGCAAAAGAAGTGTATGACGTCACCGGGGCGGGTGATACCGTGATTTCTGTTCTCGCCGCGTCTTTAGCTGCGGGTAAGCCATTGGCGGATGCTTGTAAGTTAGCCAATGCCGCGGCTGGTGTTGTGGTCGGTAAACTGGGTACTTCGACATTGTCTACGATTGAGTTGATGGATGCGATTCACGGAAGCCAGGACAGTGGATTTGGCGTGGTGACAGAGGCGCAATTGATACTGGCTGTACAGGCTGCTCGCGCACGTGGCGAACAAGTGGTCATGACTAACGGCTGCTTTGACATTTTACATGCCGGTCATGTGGCCTATTTGAATGAAGCGGCCAAGTTGGGTAATCGACTGATTGTTGCAGTGAACTCGGACAGTTCCGTACAGGGATTAAAAGGTCCGGGGCGTCCTGTGAATCCAGAAGATCGTCGAATGGCGGTGCTTGCAGGATTAGGGGCGGTGGATTGGGTGGTACCTTTCTCGGAAGAAACACCACTGCGATTAATTAGCGAAGTATTACCGACGATTCTCGTCAAAGGTGGAGACTATAAACCAGAAGACATCGCAGGAGGACAAGAGGTCATTGCTGCGGGAGGAAGGGTTGAGGTCTTACATTTTGTTGATGGTTGCTCGACGACAGAAATCATTCGTGCGATCAGGCAAAACCAAGACTAATAACAGTAAAGAAAAGCCAGTGGTGACACTGGCTTTTTGGTGTTTGATTAGGCGTTAAGCTTGGCGTGCAGGGCATCCGTAATGACAGGATCGACAAACTGGCTCACATCCCCTTTGTGCAAGGCGACTTCTTTGACGATAGTTGAAGAGATAAAGGAGTTCTCCTCAGCCGGCGTCAGGAACACGGTTTCTAATTCTGGCATCAAGCGGCGATTCATATTCGCAAGCTGGAATTCATATTCAAAATCAGAGACCGCACGCAGGCCACGCACCAAGATGTTGGCTTGGTATTCTTTGGCAAAATCGACCAACAGGCCAGAGAAGCCAACAATTTCAACATTGTTTAAATGTTGGGTGATCGCTTTCGCTAATGCAACGCGCTCTTCCAAATCAAACAAGGGTTTCTTGCTGGGATTGAAGGCAATACCGACGACCACATGATCAAACATAGCAGCGGCGCGTTCAATCAAATCAAGGTGTCCATTGGTGATGGGATCAAAAGTGCCAGGATAAATCACACGTGTTGTCATAGGAAAAGGATAGGTAGTGGTTGATGTTTTATATACTAACATAGTAGCTTATTAAAAATGAACCCGATTGAAATTAACAGAATGGCGATGAACAAGAACAAAGTAGTACTGCATATGAATCTAGCCTCCGGATTTGGCGGCGGCGAAGTGCAAACGTTGAACCTCATTAAAAATATATCTGATTTACAGCAGTTTATTTATGTTAAAAAAGGCAGCGTGTTTGAATCTGAGTGCCATCGTCAATGTGAATTGATTGAAACACTATCAACGTATAGCGTTTTAAAGCTGGCGTGTAAACATCGGTCAAATTTAATTATTCATGCACATGATGGTAGGAGTGTGCATTTTGCCAACCTGATGAAGTCTCTTTTTTCATCAAAAGTCGTTATTACTCGAAGAATGGAGAAAAAAGTAAAAAAAACTTATTTCTCTCGATTGCCATATTACCGTGCAGATCAGTTGGTTGGCGTGAGTCATGCAGTGAAAGAATCATTAGCATTTTTAAATAAAGACGTGATGGTTATTCATGATTCATTTTCCAATCAGAAAGAAGACAGTGTGATTAATGATGATTTAAAAAAATTTGACGAAAAGTTTGTTATTTCCCATATTGCCAATTTATTGCCGATTAAAAATCATGATATGACAATAGCAATAGCCAAAAGATGTGAGGAAAAATATCCTAATGTTATTTTCTTGCTGGTTGGCGATGGGAAAGAAAGAGAACATTTAGAAAAATCGGCTAAAAATCTTTCAAATATCATATTTTATGGTTTTACACCTTTTGTTGGGTCAATATTGAAGCACAGTGATTTGATATTATTGCCATCTCATAGTGAAGGGTTAGGTTCGATTATTTTAGAAGGCTATCAATATAATCTTCCTGTTATTGCTGCTAATGTTGGTGGGGTCTCAGATATTGTTGAGGACAACCATACTGGCGTATTAATTTCAGCGGGTGATACAGAACAATACTTAATGGCGATTGAACGATTTGTGAGTGATTCTGATTTTATGAAACAGTGTAAATCGAGAATCACCCAAGTAGTTAATCAGTATTCACCCATTGAAATTGCAGATAAATATATGCGAGTATATTATTTATTATGATAGCTTTTTTCCCATAGACATAAATATTTGTTAAATGCAGAAAAAGAGGATAGTGCAGCAAGGATAAACCCTGTTTTCCCATCGAGGAATCCTCTTTTAATCAAATACATTTTAATAAAGCAACTTATCGCGTGAGTGAAGGGAGCTAATAAGTTAGCTCTTTTCCCTTTTGAGAATCGGTCCTCACTCCATGATTTCGCATAACTGACCGACTTTGATAGGTAATGTGCAATATTATCGTATGGGTAATGAATAAGATCGCCGTCGAGAGAGGCGATGTTGAAGTTCTTCGTAATGACTTTCTCATGTACTAGGGCGTCATTATATGTGGTCGATTGCGTTTTATAGAAACGAGCAACGTTATCTGGATACCAACCACTGTGACGAATTTCAGTATTTAAAAAGACACTTAATCGGTTAACCGTATAGATCGTATCGTTTTGAGGTGTATGCAAAACTGCTTCAATCGATTGGCGTAATTCCGGTGTTACTTGTTCATCCGCATCGAGCCATAACACATGGTCGGCATGAATGTACGCTTGTGCGCGTTGTCTTTGAGGGCCAAACCCCGGCCAATCATCAGTGGTATAAAATTTATCGGTGTACTGGCGAGCAATCGCTTCGGTCTGGTCGGTACTGCCTGAATCCAGAATTACGATTTCATCGACCCAGTCTTTGACGGAGTCCAGACAAGACGCCAGATGTAGTTGTTCATTTTTTACGATTAGTGCCACACACAGTGTTGGCTTGGATGAAATACTCATAGTGTCTCGTCTATTTTCTCTTCTGAAGAGGATGAGAAAGTGATGCTAGAAGATGATCGATCTGTGTACAGACAGCCTGTACCGTGATGTCTTGCATCAGTTCGTCGCCTTTTACTCGTGTGCCCCATGCCAGTTGAGAGACAGGCTTACCGTGCTGTTTTTCGGCATGTACGTGATACACATCCACCACATGCGCCTGACTATTGTAAGGGCCGGTGCGTGCTGGGTTACTGTGGGCGTATAAGCCAATGACCGGCGTGCCTTGGGTGGTGGCAATGTGTGCCGGACCGGAATCAGGGGCCAAGACGATACTGGCTTGCTTACACAGGGCGACTAACTCAATCAGTGAGGTTTGCCCAATCAGATTATGTACCGGTGTATGGCAATGGGAAAGGATACGCTCACCGAGTTGTACTTCGCGTGGTGCGGGTGAACCACACAGTACCACGTTCAGTCCTTGCTGATACGCATAATCAGCCACTTGCGCATAGCGCTCGGGTAACCAGTTACGTTCATCCTTACTGGCCGCAGGGGAGATGACGAGAGTAGGCGCGGTGATTTGCTCCTGCGCGAAGGCTGAGGCGTCAGCAGGGAGGGGGATATCCCAGCGGGGATGTGAAAATGGGATGCCAAGATAGCGCGCAAATTCAGCCAGATTATCTAACACGTGAGCGGCTTGTGTGTCAGGCAGTTTTTTATTCGTAAACAGCCATTGCCCTTCTTTCGCGCGAGCACGGGAAAAACCGACTTTATAGTGGGCGCGAATACCGAACGATAAAAGACTGGCCCGTAGGGCGACCTGCATTAAAAGTAACGCATCAAATCGCTGGCCTTTGAGTGCCTGCCAAACGGCCTGCATGCCTTTCCAGCCCGCTTTTTTATCAAACACCACCACATCCACATTCGGCAGTGCCTGGATCAGTGGCGCTTCGACTTTGCCGACAATCCAGGTGATCTTTGTGTTAGGCCAGTGTTGTTGAATGGCCTGTACCACACTGATGGTATGGCAAACATCGCCAATCGCGGAGAGACGAAGGATGCAAAGGGAGGCCGGAGGTGTGGTAAAGAGAGCCATAAACGTGCCTAATGAAAAAAGATAAGAGGAATTATGCAGTGCCCTCTAGCAATTGTAAAATAGCATCCGATCAGGATTGGAGAGACTGAAGTGCAAGAAATTATTGAAAATAACCGAGCGATTTGGGTCGATCCACAATTGCTGGGTACTGACCGGGCGCGGGATGCGTTTGATGCCGGTTTTTGGCAGGCACAATCTGCCATTATTGGCTCGGCACAAGGACGAGGAACAACGTGGTTTGTGCGTGGCGCGCAGTGTGATATGGCCTTGCGTCATTACCGCCGAGGTGGATTATTTGGCAAGATTGTCAGTGATAGCTATTGGTTTACGGGATGGGAGCAGACCCGTAGTTACCAAGAAATGCATATTTTACAGCGGCTTGTTGATGGTGGCGTGAATGTACCGCGTCCCGTTGCGGCACAGGCTGTGCGTTCAGGCTTGACGTATCAGGCGGATATTTTGGTCGAGAAAATCAATGACAGTGAGGATCTTGTTGGTTTATTACAGCGTCAGCCTATTGAAGCCGAGCGCTGGAACCAGATCGGCCAGATGATCCGTCGCATGCATGATTTGCAGGTCTGCCATACGGATTTGAATGCGCATAATATTCTGTTAGATGCGCAACAGCAGGTCTGGTTGATTGACTTTGATAAATGCTATCAACAACAGGGTGAGAGTTGGAAAGCGAAGAACTTGGCACGTTTAAAGCGCTCTTTCTCAAAGGAAGTCGGTCGGTGCAACATTCATTGGCAGGAAGCGGATTGGCAACTGCTGTGCCAAGGGTATGACACAGCAGCGGTATAGCACTTAATGTGCCAGATAGGGGGTGAGCCAGTGCAACGTTTTTTGGATGGCACCTTGGTTGTGTTTGACCACTGCCGCCCCTTGTTGCCCCATCTGTTGGCGCTGTTCTGGCGCGGCAAATAACGTACAAATCTGTTCGCCAAGTTGTTGGCTATCTTGGCAAATCAACACCGCCCCCGCTTGCGAGAGCTGATTGGTAATATCGGCAAAGTTGTAATAACTCGGGCCTGTGATCGTTGGCTTTGCCACCGCAGCGGGCTCCAATACATTGTGCCCTCCGACGCTATCACCCAACAGGCTACCACCTATGAAACAGACATCAGCGGCGGCGAGCATGATAAACATCTCGCCCATGGTATCGGCAAGGTAGATCTGTGTCGCGGGCGTCACGGTATCTTGATGACTACGTCGGGCACAAATAAGCTGCCGCAGTTGGCAAAGGTGTGCGACCTGATCAAACCGTTCTGGGTGACGAGGGACAATGATCGCCATCACTTCCGGATATTGTTGTTGGATGTGTTTATAAGCGTCCAACACGTGTTCATCTTCCCCTTTATGCGTACTGGCAGCGATAAAAACAGGGCGTTGAGCACCTAATTGCTGACGCAAGGCGTGTGCCATATCGTGCAAAGACGCAGGAAGCGTTAAGTCGTATTTAATGGATCCTGTGACATGCACTTTGTCAGATGCTGCACCCAGCGCAATAAAGCGTTCAGCGTCATCCTGATGTAAACACAGGATCTGATCAATAGGGGCTAACAGCTGTTGACTGAACGAGCGAGCACGTTGATAGCCTTGTGCTGAGCGTGCCGAGAGGCGTGCATTGATCACCACTGTAGGAATGCCATGCTGTTTCACGGTGGTGAGGGTATTGAGCCACAGCTCTCTTTCTACGATGACAAAAAGTTGGGGTTGAATGGCTTTTAGAAAGCCGCGTACACACCAAGCAAAGTCAATGGGCATGTAGCGGTGTTCCACGCCATTGCCTAATTTCATGATTTGCTCTGCCCCGGTACTCGTTGTAGTGGTCACCACAATCGGAATGTTTGGATACTGTTGTTGCAGCGCTTTGATCACAGGGATCACGGCAAGCGATTCTCCCACTGACGCCGCATGGATCCAAATGGGTTTAGTCGCAGACGATAGCGCTGGCGTGTATCCCCAATGTTCTTTCCACCGAGGACCAAACGTCGGCTTGCCGGGTTTTTTACGGTATAAACCAAATAACAAAACCGGTGAAGCCAACGCGAGCAGCAGCGTATAAAGGCAACGCATTAGCATGAGCTTGCCTGATGATGATGTAAGCGTTCGATCGCATCCAAAATACGTTGTGGCGCAAGGTCAACAAGACATTTCTGATGGCCAAGTGGGCATTCACGTTTAAAGCAGGGGCGACATTCAATATCGGTATGCAAAATTTCAACCTGCTTGGCCAAAGGCGGCGTATAACCCGGTGTGGTTGAGCCATACAAGGCAACCACTTTACATCCGACAGCCGCTGACACATGCATCAATCCCGAATCGTTACTGACGACCGTATCGCAGGCTGCCAATAAATCAATTGCTTCAATAAGAGACGTACTGCCGGCGACGTTGTGGCAGTGTGTCTGAGCCTGCTCACTGAGCTGAGCTTTAATCTTGTCGGTGACTTCGCGATCTTTTTGTGAGCCAAACAGCCAGACTTGAAAGCCTTGGTCGATCAGTTGTTGGGCTGCGGTGGCAAAGTGCTCATCAGGCCAGCGCTTAGCAGGGCCAAATTCGGCCCCGGGACACAAGCCAATGGCGATGCGGTCTGATGACAAACCGAATTTTTCCATCGCTTGCTGTTGATTGACTTTATCGACCTGCAAAGCAGGGCGAGGCATATCCGTTAAACACCCAGAGCCGGTCATTTCCGCAGCGGGATGGGCGAGGGCGATATAGCGTTCAATCATCAGATCAAAGGCTTTTTTGTTGTTACGCAGGTCGTTAAGAAGTCCGTAGCGCATTTCGCCTTTCCAACCAATACGGTGTGGAATTCTGCTGAAGAAGGGGAGCAGTGCTGATTTGGCGGAGTTAGGTAGGATATACGCGCGATCATACTGTTGAGCGCGTAACTGCTTGCCAAGCTGGTAGCGAGCGAGCAAGTTAATATCACCGTGGCCTAATGGCATTTCAATGGCTTGGTTGACTTCAACCATACGTTCAAGGACAGGTTTACACCATCCCGGCGCCATTACATCAATCACCGCATCTGGGTGCATTTTTTTTAGTTCTGTGTAAAGGCATTGTGACATGACCATGTCACCCACCCATGATGGACCTATGATGAGAATTTTCATAAAGTGACGTTATAAATGTTGTTAATTCACCATAGTTTACTAATTGGACGATAAGTTTTCTTTGTTATTTTTGATTTTTTTCTTGGTGCTAGGGCAGAGAGTCGGGCCGTGAAGAGGTAGGGATTCGATCATGGGTAAAAGCGCAGTACCTCATGAGAAGACGAGGTACTGCTGAGAGGTGCTATGGCACTTGCGAGTTATGCGGTTCGAAACTCGTCGTATTCACTGGGTACGCCACAGAAAATCACAGCTTCGCGTGGAATGAGGTGGTAGTGAATAGCTTTGCCTTGTTGAATCAGGTGATTGTAGAGTGGCGCAATATACAACTCGCCTTTTTCCCACTGAGACTGTGGCAAGTTGAGGTAATGCTCATAGGCGGTCATAAAGTCGCTGCACTGAGCAAAATGGTACAAACCGGTACAGCATAGGTCTGAAATCGCGCGTTTTTCAGCTGTCTCGACAACCTCGGTAGAATCTGAAGAACGAGGTTTCGCAAAAGACCAGTTATCGCCACTGCCTTGGAAGACTTCTAAGTATCCCGCACCCAGTTGGGTTAAGTCGGGATAGATAAAGTCTGGACGGAAGGTATCAATGTTAAAGACAGTGATAGGCTGATCGTCAAGCGGCAAACTTTGTAATCCCAGGTACACAGTTTCTGCCTGTCCACGGGTCTCTTCTTCGAGGGCCACAATGTGGAAGGACAATATACCGAGTGCGGAGGCTCGCTCTTTGACGAATGCGGGTGTGTCATAGACATTGCGGACGATAAACACAAACGTCTCTGATTGAAAGTAGGCACGGAAACTGTTGACCGCATGATCAAAAAGCGTAGCGCCTTTAGCTTCAAGCATGTATTTAGGCTGTGTATAGCCCGCTTTGAAAAAACGGGAGCTCAGCCCCGCCATAGGAATAATGATCATTGTGTATACCCTACTAAGATTTGATACAGTCGGAACGCATTAGCAAACAGCGCGTCTTGTCGTTGTTTGTCATCATCATGTAGCGGCAGCATCGATAAGAACAGATGAATTTGCATCGCATACAGATTCATTGGAGATAAATGACAGGTTTGGCTTACCGCTTCAACGAATAATTGCTGAATATCGCGCTGCTTTTCCAGCCCAGCGATATCAAACTGAATGGTGTTATCCTGAATATTGACATGATAATAGCCGGCAATGATCCAGTCATACATGCCTAAAACAGAATGACTCAGTTTGGCGATGTCATAACGGCTGTCACCAAAAATCGTCAAAACGTTATCGTGTGTTAAGCCGCGAGGATCGATGGTCTTTATTCGGTTTGTTCTAAAATCATAGAGAATATTGCTGAAACAAAAATCACCATGCATGACGGTGTGAACGTCTTCATTCTGTGGTAACCATTGTTCGGTGGTAGCAAGGATCTCATTGATAGATACAGAAAGATCATTAAACAACCATTTGTCATCCAATGAAAACTGTCGGTCATCACAAAAAATCATGAGCCTTTCTTTGGTTTTAGCACCAAACAAGTTATTCAAGGATGAGGCCGTATCATTGTCCTTGGCGTGATGTTGCTGACAATGTGCAATAAAGTTCAAACAACCACTAAAGATGTTTTTCCATACCATCGGTGGTAATTCAGAAAAAACATAGAGCTCATTAAGGGCTGTATGATGTAAATACTCTAATCGGTATTTGAATTTACCGTCATCATCATGACATCCCATAAATTGAGGGATGAAGTTACGCATGGTTGCAGGTAAATGCTCAAACCAGTTGGCTTCTGCTTTTATTTTAATATTTTTACTGCTGGATTTTTCAATCCACTCAGGCGTAATGACAAGTTCATTAAACGCACGCTGTGTTGTGAATTTTGCTTTGGAGGTGTAATAGGTATTAACGTGACCAAAGTCCAGCCAGTTATCTGATTTTACAGTCTGTAGCCCAATTTCATTTTTATAGAGATTGAGTCCTTCTAGAAAATGCCAGTTTCTTTTTGTTAGGCATTTCATTAATTGACGCGGTTGACTGAACTTGAAGTATCCGGAGACAATCGGTGTATTTTGAGTCAGAGAGATCGAAGAATCAGAGAGCCACTCTTGTGTTGAGTGTTGGTTGATACGCGCCCAGTTGTAGCTATTTTCTACGTCAGAGACAGAGACGATATCATTACCCGTTGGCAGAGGGGTAATGAGCGTGTCACCAAAGAGAACATGCAGGGGTTTATCCAGAGGGCTATCAACCAAGTTGAGTGCAGCAACTAACGCAGCACCCAATGATAGGCCGTCAGGTAAAGGCAGTACCGTAATATCATTGGCCGCTAACCAATCCGCATCCATCTTCGAGAGTGAGTAAGATTCCGGTAGAGAGAGGTACTTTGTAACGCCCGCAGGGATCAATGCATGTTGATGTTGAAACAAACGGCGATTTCCGAGCGGTAACAGGCTAGGAGGGATCGCACCAAATTCAGATTGTAATTCGACACCGACATACGCTGCCGACATGATTAAGAACATTTCTTTTCCTTCGCTATAAGGGCATTAATCTCTTCTAAGGAGAGTGAGGCAAATTCAGAAGGACGAATCGCACGATCATCAATATAGAAGCCTTCATGACCACACCAAGGTTTCCCTACAATGATTTCATCATAAGGAACCTGATGCTTATCAAGCCATTCAACGATGATTGGAAGGGTGTGGATATTGATCTTGCCGACATTGCCTTCGTAGGTACGCATGTTACGTGCAGTACAGATGACAATTTCAAAGCCTTTTTCTCTGTATTCTGCAAGTCGATCAATGACTTCTTGGTAAGGGCGTACCGCTCTGTAATCAGAGGTATTGGCTTCTGTCAGGGTTCCATCTAAGTCAACAATTAATCGTTTCATGTACAGACTATCCATATGATATATTGATGCTTTATATGATAATACACAACAGATTGAGAATTAAGAAATTTGTCACGGTCGAGCGA
The DNA here is from genome assembly GCF_050337005.1 of Photobacterium japonica. Classification (NCBI taxonomy): domain Bacteria; kingdom Pseudomonadati; phylum Pseudomonadota; class Gammaproteobacteria; order Vibrionales; family Vibrionaceae; genus Photobacterium; species Photobacterium japonica. The sequence continues at coordinate 123,189 of NZ_JAKJSN010000007.1, forward strand.
ATAGATGACTGAAATCGCAGTATGGATGAAATAAGAAATAAGAAATAAGAAATAAGTATTATGATATCCATCTGTTTATTATTACAGATTTCTTAAAAATACAGTTTAATAAAGGTTTGTTATGGTTAAATTCAATGCTATTACCGTTGTTGTGCAAGGTCCTGTACATAGTTTTAATGGCCGTGAACAAGATGAAGGAATTACTCATCGCTGTCTCAATTCAGTAAGAAAGTACTTGCCCGGTGCACATATCATTCTTTCGACCTGGAAAAATCAAGACTTAGCCGGGTTGGATTTCGACGAATTGGTAGAGTGTGAAGACCCTGGTCAGAACAGCCGTAATATCAATGTTGATGGTAAAGTTCAAAAGTATAATAACCATAGGCAAATAGTTTCAACATTAGAGGGACTCAAGCGAGTCAAGACACCTTATGCTGTAAAATTGCGTAGTGATAACTATTTAACATCCAATGCATTTGTTGCCATGCAGCAAGCGTATCCTGCTCGATGCGAGGAATATCATTTTTTAAAAGAACGCGTTGTTGTCCCGAATATTTTTACGCGTAAATTTGCAAAAGGTCATCGTGTTGCGTTTCATGTTAGTGATTTCTTTTATTTTGGTTTGACTGAAGATCTGCTGGCATTGTGGAATTTACCCTTTGAGGCGGATTTTATTCCGACTGAGGGCCAGAAATATAACCCGGGCTATCCCGATTATGTGGTTGATTGTACGCAGTGGTTTTTTCTTAAAGCGTTACAAAAGTTTGATGCAACGATTGATTTAAAGAGTCTATTAGATAATCGCGCAGAGAAAATCGAGCAGTCTGAAAAATGTTTAGCGAACAATTTGGTTGTCGCTGAAGCCAGTGAAATTGGATTGGGGCTATGTTCGAAGTTTTTAGGTAAGGCGCGGGTCTCTCGGGCGAAGGGACGTTGTGCGCATTATCAGTATAAAGAATGGCAACAACTATATCGCCAATATTGTGATAATGAGTACAACGTTGATTTCCCTTTACTGGCTCGAGCCCAATTACAATTTGAACGTTGTCGATATGTGTATCCCACGTATCTGGAAACGAAAGTTAAGTTGATGCAGCGAGCGTTAAAAAAATAAGGCAAAAGCCTTATTTTTTTATGGAAGCAAAAAAGGCCAGTTGCTGGCGGGTTGTCGATTGTATCGAAAAATGTTCTTGTAAGCGCTGCTTGGCCGCTTGCCCCATTTGCTGTCGTAGGGAGGCATCGTTGGCTAATAGTGCAATTTTATCCGCCAGTGCCGAGGCGCTATTGGTTTCAACAACATAACCTGAAACGTTATTAGCGACTAACTCTTTGCTGCCCCCTGTTGTTGTCACCACGGAAGGTTTTTCCATCGCCATCGCTTCAATGATGGTTTTTGGCAATCCTTCCCCACTGATAGAGGGCTGCACTTGAATATCGGCCATGGCCATTAACTCGGGGACATCTTTGCGATAGCCTAGGAAATGGATCCGCTCACTCATGCCGCTATCATGCGCTAATTGTTTATTTTCAGGCGTATCCATGTCTCGCCCAACGAGGACGAGATGCAAGTGGAGAAGGTTGGCTAAATGCACCATCGCCGCCAAAAGCACGTGGACGCCTTTACTTTTACGAGCATTAGCGACACAAATCAATACGGTATCGGCGCCAGATAGGCCAAGTACGGAGCGATCAACTGGTTCTGCTTGGTACCAAGCTAAATCATGCCCTTTGTAGATGGTTTGTACGTCTTCATTATCTACCCACACTTTTTCTCGAACGGATTGTGTAACAGCATCCGCAACGCACGAAATACCATCAATACGCGGATGCAAATGCGTTAAGTAAGCCGAAGGGTCATGGCGGTAGATCCCCCCAACGGTACCGCGGTATGAAACGAGGCGAGTTTTAGGGAAACCGACACATGCAAATGCCGCATTAGGAATAGTTTTAGAGTTGAGCGCATACACGACATCGTAATGCTTACGACGCAGTTCTTGGCGAATATGTTTAATGGTTTTCCAACAGACTTTACGTGTTGGGTAGCAGTCAATGATGGTGATGCCGTTTTGTCTAAAACGTTCAATGTATTCAGCGTCACCTTGTGTCATGAGGGTGACATCATGGCCTTGGTTCACCATCTCAATCAACATCTCTGCTTCTGGGCGAACGCTGTTCCATGCGTCGTGGTACGAGCTAAGCACAAGTATTCTCATGATGCTTTTCCTTGTTTAAGCATCAAACTGGATGCCAAAAAAATAACTGTGATGATCGAAAAGAAAATGATCCCGGAATTGTGCCGAAACATAGCTTGCGAGAGTTGATACCCAACCATCAAAATGATGCTGACGGCTCCGCATTGGTTGACGGCGGCAGCCAACGCATCTTTTGCTTGCGCGAGGTTGCGGTGGAATATCGAAAAAGGGACTGCAAACAATAAAATCAAGGCGGTAATACCAGTAATGCCACGTACGGATAAATCTTCTAAATACTGGTTATGCGAGTGGATAGGGTAGCGAGAAATCGCTTTGTCGATTAATCCCATGTCTCCCCAATGCTTACGAAGCTCTAGACGCTCTCCATAACCCGCACCGAGCAAGGGATACTCTTGGAATGTATAGAGCGCACTTTTCCATAATTCAAAGCGGATACCCAATGAGGAGTGTTCATTGCCTTGGTTGTACTGAGCAATTTCTTTAACAGCTGATTGCACGCGCGCATTCACGGTTGGAATCTGGGCGACCACCGCACTGCTGAGTAAGAACACAGGGACAATGGCAGTTAATAATCGTCTATTGAGGTAGTGACGATTGGCCATCAATAAATAGATGAGTGTGAGAGGAAGGAAGATCCATCCCCCGCGACTGGCAGATAATAAGCTGGCCAGTACGCCTAAGCCAGAAGCGATAATAGCCCATGAAAAGGGGATCCACTGTTTACTTTTTAGGTGATAAACCGCAATGGCGAGGCTCATGATAGCGAGCGTCATGGCCATGTTACCTGATTGAATCGGCATATAACCAGAAAGATACCATGTGTCGAGTCCAGTAAAAGCACGGGCAAGATCCAAGCCAAACACATGGTAGATTGCTGTTAATCCCGCTAAAGCTGAGCCCAATAATATACCGTTGAATAACCAGTTAATTTTGGGTGGATAGCGAAGTAGAAGAGCAAAAACGAACAGAGCAAGCACAATGCGGCTTGGTTGATCGATTTTCGATAACTCATCGTGATGTAGCAGCGTTGATAACACATAACTGCCGAAATAGAGGCTGAAAGTCGCGATGATCAGCTTAACTTCTGATGTGATCTTGATTTTTTTCCATTGTGGAATAAAAAACAGTGAAGTGAGCAGAAGTAAACTTGCAGCCAAGTTGTAGCCTTTTCCGTAGGCGAGACACAGCAGGGGAAAACCTGCTGTTAGGATGGAAACAAGCATGATGCGTGATGCGTTAGATTTCAGCATGTTATTTTGGGGTCTCGTAGGGATTAGCTTCGCCATTTGGGCGGGTTTTCAGTAAACGTAAAATCCACATGTATTGCTCGGGGCGCTCCATCACATAGTGCTCAATACATTGGTTCATCTGACGCGCATCCTGCTCTTCGGTGTCCAGCGGGAACGGTGACAGTGGGGCCGAGATTTCGATCTCGTACTGGCCGGTTTCACTGTTGTAGATGGCATACAGCGGCACAATCTTGGCGCGGCTCAGTTTGGCTAAGCGGCCAAGGCCGGAAATCGTGGCTTTGGTGGTGGCAAAGAAGTCCACAAACACGCTGTGTTCCGGCCCCAAATCTTCATCGGGTAGGTAGTAACCCAAGTAGCCTTCACGGATCGATTTGATAAACGGCTTGATACCGCCGCTACGCTCGTAGACACGACCGCCATACTGCACGCGTTGTTTGTGCATCAGCCAGTCAGAGACTTCATTTTTTTGTTTCTTGGCCATAGCGGAAACTGGTAAGCCGCGGGATGCCAGCAAAATGGCTGGAATATCAATCGCCCAAGTGTGCGGTACCAATAATATCGCGCTCTCGCCACGGGCTTTGAGTGCGGTGAGGTGCTCTTCGCCGCGGATCACGGTGTTGTTTTCCAGCCAAGTTTTGTTACGCAGGCTCAATGAGGCAAACCCCATTAAAAAGCTGCTTGCTGTGACGTAGCTGTTCAACAGCATGGCTTCGCGCTCATCTTGCGTCTGATGAGGGAAACACATTTTTAAGTTGATGCGTGCCCGTTGATTCGCTTTGTTATCCAGTTTTACCGCTTGACGGGAAAAAAAGCGTGCGAGTGCCAGGCGTAAGCGGTGTGGCAGCAGGCTGATCAGCGAGGCGATCAGTACCGCACACCAAGTGCCCCAATATTTGGGATGAAGAAAAACCCAGCTAAAGGCTGGGTTATAGGCCTGTTTGTCGTAATGTTCGTTCATAACCCGCCTATTGCTATTGATTCAAAATGGCCATGTACTCGGCGACGCCTTCCGCCACTGATTTGAAGGAATCGGTGTAGCCTGCCGCACGTACCTTGGTTAGGTCCGCTTGGGTAAAGGTTTGGTAGCGGCCTTTTAAATGCTCAGGAAAAGGAATTTCCTCGACGGCACCTTTGCCATGAAATGCGATCACGGCTTTGGCCACTTCACTGAAAGGTTCAGCATTGCCAGTCCCGCAGTTAAAAATGCCTGAGACACCTTGCTGCCAGAACCACAGGTTCATTTTGCAGACGTCACCGACGTAAACAAAATCACGCTTCAGGCGGTCAGATCCTTCGAAGAGTTTCGGGTTATCGCCTTGGCTGATTTGGGTGTTCAGGTGGAAGGCGACAGAGGCCATGCTGCCTTTGTGCTGCTCGCGCGGGCCGTACACATTGAAGTAGCGAAAGCCCGTGATTTGCGACAAGGTTTCCCCGCGACGTTCGGCTTCTTCCCATAGACGACGGACGTAGTTATCAAATTGCTGTTTGGAATAGCCGTAAACGTTCAGTGCACCTTCATAAGGCTGTGCTTCAATGAAGTCATGGTCACGGCCACCATATGTGGCAGCGGATGAGGCATACAAAAAGGGGATGCGAAGAGCCAGACAGTAGTGCAGCAGGGTTTTGGAATATTCATAGTTATTGTGCATCATGTACTTGCCATCCCACTCGGTCGTTGCTGAGCAGGCGCCTTCATGAAATACCGCGTCAATATGATCGAAGTGCTCACCAGCATTGATACGGGCGATGAAATCATCTTTGTCCATGTAATCCGCAATGTCCAGGTCAACCAAGTTGGCAAACTTGGTGCCATCTTTGAGGTTGTCTACCACTAAAATGTCGCGGTGACCTTGTGCATTGAGGGCTTTGACGATATTGCTGCCGATCATACCGGCGCCGCCAGTTACTATTATCATGGCTATTCCCGTGTTCAATATGGGTGGTGCGGCATAGATATGCCACGGTGAAGAATTATCGTTATGATAGTATGAATAGATTGCTCATGTCATGGGCTGAGAAGTGAGAAGCAAATGAAAACCCGCGATAGAATTATTTTAGCTGCACTGGTGCTGTTCAATGAAAGCGGTGAGCCGAATATTACGACGAACCATATCGCTGCCCATCTCGGGATCAGTCCCGGTAACCTGTATTATCACTTCCGCAATAAGGAAGAGATTATACACAGTATTTTCGATCAATACGCGCAGGATCTTAGTATTCACTTTCAGCCTCTCGAGCAAACGCCGATCACGGCGGATAACCTGTTGGTCTATTTAGACTCAGTGTTTATGCTGATGTGGCGCTACCGTTTCTTCTACGCCAACCTGCCAGATATATTGCGCCGTGACCCCGCCTTACAGCAAAAATACTTAGCCGCACAAGAAACGTTGCACGGCAATATCGTGGCGATCATGAACAGTTTTCGTCACAGTGGCTTGTTGGATTTAGACGATAACGAGTTGCTGAATTTGGCTAATAACCTAAAGCTGGTTGCATCGAGCTGGATCTTCTATCAAACCACCCAAGCGCCGGGGGCGACCATCACTAAAGCGGTGATTTATCAGGGGGTTTTGCAGATGTTGGGGATTGTGCGTCCGCTGACGACAGTGGCCGGTAAAACGCAAGTCTTACAGCTCGAAGCACACTATTGTTCTCAAGTCGCACAAGCGCGGGCGGCGTCGGACCCATCTGAATAACGCTGTCGTTATTTGGTCGTCTTTCAGGGGGATCAGTGGGGTGCCGTGTGCACTGGCGAGGGAAGTGTCCGGGATGGGTACAGGGCGGAGAGTTTCACTAACGTGATGTCAGCGTGCGGCAGTTGAGGTAACCACTGCTGCAGCGTTTCTAGCGTGATTGGGTAAGGATGACCGATGGCAATGGCAACCCCGTGGCGTTTGGCTTGCTGCATTGCGCGGCGTAATTGCTGGCGAATGAAGGTGGCATTGCGCTCGTGGTCAAGAAAAATATGCCGGTATAATACCGCAACCTGATGCTGCGCGGCTTGTTCGTGCGCGATAGATCGCGGGGTCGTTCGGCTGTCTAAAAAATGCAGCCCTTGCTGAGCAAGCACTTCCATGACCCAGCCGGTGGCTTGAGTGTCTTGTGTCAATGCGCTGCCCATGTGGTTATTCATCGCAATTGCATCAGGGAGCTGCTGTAAGGCGCGGTGCAATGTTGCCTGCAGCGTAGCCTTGTTCATCTGGCGCATCAGGGTGCTGGGCTCTAGGGGGGCGGGGCGGCTGGGCTCCATCGGCATGTGCAGCAGAATATCTCGTTGCTGTTGTTTGGCAGCGTGATGGATCTGCGCGGCATACGGGGTATCCGGTAAAATCGCCACACTGATCGCCGAAGGAAGTTGAGCCAGTGCCGTGGGCATGGCTTGATAACCCAGATCGTCGATCACGATGGCGAGTTTCGCAGCATGTACCTCAACACAGAGGAGCACCAGCAGGAAAAAAGGGAGCTGGCGGGCTATCCATCGCGTTTTTGTCATCCGTGTCTGGTCATCCGTATCAGATCGTGGGGGAAATAGGGGGGCGTCGGTTCCGTGAGGACTTAGCGCGTCAACCAGGATCGTGGGTTCGACGGACTGCCTTTACGGCGGATCTCAAAGTAGAGCGAGGCTTGTGCTTGACCGCCACTGTCACCCACCAAGGCGATCGCGTCATTGGCCTGCACATTGTCGCCGACTTTCTTCAGCAGGGTCTGGTTGTAACCGTAAAAACTCATGTCACCCTTGCCGTGATCAATCACCAGCATCAGGCCGTAGCCACGTAGCCAGTCGGCAAATACCACTTTTCCCGGATAAATCGCTTTGACCTGGCTGCCAACCGGGCTTTTTACGACCATGCCTTTCCAGCGCAGCTCCCCTTGTTGCGGGCTGCCGTAGCGGTGCAACACGTCGCCTTTCACCGGCCAGGGTAACTTGCCTTTGTGCTTGACTAAGCCATCCATCGGGACCTGACGGCGTGCAGCTTCTGCAGCGGCCTTCGCGGCGGCTTTCGCGCGAGCGATCTCTTTGATCAGGCGTGATTCATTATTTTTCAGCTCAGTCAGATATTGGCTGTCATTTTGCAGTTGGCCTTTGATACTGGAGACCGTTTTTTGTCGTTGACGACGCTTGCTCTCGAGTTGTTTTTTCTGCTGTTGTAGCTGTGTTACCAGCGTTTGCTGTTGTGTGCGTTGTACGCTCAGCTGATGCTGTTTGAGCTGTAATTCGGTGGTTGTGGCCGCAAGCTCTTCGAGGGCTTGACTGCGGGCTTGGCTGAGGCGCTCAGCATAATGGGTGTAGCGGTCCAAATCGCTACGGTTGTGATCGCCGAGCAGTAACGTCAGTTGGCTCTGTTGGCCTTGGCGGTATTGGGTATTGAGCAACGCCTTGAGCATTTCCTGTTGACCGAGTTGCACCTGGCGCAATTGGGCTTGTTGTTGTTCAAGGGTGCGAATGGAATCGGTCAGTGAGGCCGTGCGCTTTTCGGCTTGATGGATCGCTTTGGCGGTATCAGCAATGCCGGTTTCTTGTTGGCGCAATGCTTGTTGTAAGCTGTCGATTTTCTTTTTGTTGGCCGACACTTGTTGCTGTTGACGCGTAATTTCCTGTTTGACTCCATCGAGCTGCCCTTGGTTGGCATGCGCAAGGGAAGGGAGTGTCAGGCTGGCAAACGACAGGCATAACAAAGCGCCAGTGCATAAAGCACTGGCGCGGATCATTTGGTGTAGGTGTGTGATCATATCCCGCATGGGGAGATTATTTCAGATCAAACAGCACCTGACCAGTCATCTCTGTCGGGATTTCGATATCTGTCAGCGCCAACATGGTCGGTGCAAGGTCAGACAGCTTACCGTTGTCTTTCAACGTCAATGCTTTGTTACCGACGTAGATCAACGGCACAGGCAGGCTGGTGTGCGCGGTGTGCACGCCGCCGGTTTCTGGGTTGATCATCATTTCTGCGTTACCGTGGTCAGCCGTGATCAATAGCTGGCCGTCCATTTCTTTAATGGCCGCAACCACTTGACCAATGCAGCTGTCTAGTGCTTCACAGGCTTGTACGGCAGCATCGTAAACGCCCGTGTGGCCAACCATGTCGCCGTTCGGGTAATTACAGATGATGGTGTCAAATTCACCGCTCTTGATGGCCGCAACCAACTTTTCAGTTAGCTCCGGCGCGCTCATCTCAGGCTGAAGATCGTAGGTCGCCACTTTTGGTGAAGCGACTAGCTGACGGGATTCACCGTCAAACTCGTCTTCTACGCCGCCGTTGAAGAAGAACGTCACGTGTGCGTATTTCTCTGTTTCAGAGATGCGCAGCTGTTTTTTGCCTTTCTTCGATAGCCACTCGCCTAAAGTGTTATCTAGGCTTGCAGGGGCATAAGCCGTCGTTAGGTTGATGTCTGCCGCGTATTGGGTCAGCATCACAAAATCAGCCAGTTGTGGGAATTGCGCGCGCTCAAAACCGGCGAAATCGGCTTCAAATGTACGGGTCATTTGACGGGCACGGTCAGCACGGTAGTTCATGAAGATCACGGCATCGCCATCTTCCATTGCCGCGACATCTTGGCCTTCTGCGCGAATTTCCGTGGCTTTCACGAACTCATCGTTTTCATCACGGGCGTAAGCGGCCGTCAAACCTTCAACTGCGGTTGCTGCGGTGAATTCTGCTTTCGCTGCGGTCAGCAGGTCGTAAGCGACTTCAACGCGATCCCAGTTGTTGTCACGGTCCATGGCGTAGTAACGGCCAACCAATGACGCGACACGGCCCTTGCCAAGTTTGGCAAACAGCGCTTCAAAGCGTGCTAATGACGCTTCTGCGCTGCGTGGTGGCGTATCACGGCCATCCAGGAAGCAATGCAGGTAAATTTTCTCTGCACCGCGTTGTGCGGCCATTTCAACGGCGGCTGCGATGTGATCTTCGTGGCTGTGGACACCGCCCGGTGACATTAGGCCAAGAATGTGAACCGCTTTGCCCGCGTTCACGGCGTTATCGATGGCACCCACTAGCGCCGCGTTCTCAAAGAAGTCACCGTCGCTGATGGATTTGGTGATGCGTGTCAGATCTTGATAGACCACACGGCCTGCGCCGATGTTGGTGTGACCCACTTCAGAGTTACCCATTTGGCCGTCTGGCAAGCCAACGTCCATGCCTGATGCTGAAATCAACGTGTTTGCTTCATGGGCAATCAACCCGTCCATCACTGGCGTGTTGGCATTGGCAATTGCGTTATCGGCGTTGTCTTCGCGGTAACCCCAGCCATCAAGGATAACCAAAGCCAGTGGCTTTTTAGCAGACATATACTGTCCCTCATAAAGTTAGAAATCTGAGTATAATTTGGATCCATTACCTTAGCTGTACGAACGTAGCGATGAGCTAAGGTAATGGCGTCGTACGTCCGTAATTTTACTACACTTTAGGCGGCAAATTGTAGGATCAGATCAAACAATGCTGTGAATGGATTGTTATCTACCTACAGAAATATATGCATTTCTTCGCCCGAGTGTAAGCCCTGAAGCACAGTTTTTTTGACTTTTTATGAGTGGCGAATTATTCGCAATCCCGCTCAAGGGGTAAACGAAATGCCGTGACAGGGAGTGAGCCGGAGCGCGGAATCATGGCATCTTGCTGTACAACGGGCTTGGCGCGGGTATACTCAGGAGCCTCAATTATGTGGAGTTTAGCCCCTGGTTACAGTTGGCTGATATTAGGAAAATAGAGCGAACATCATGCAGCAATACATCGATTTTGTAACAAGTAATCCTATCCTGGCATTGGTGTGGGTGGGTTTGGTTGTCGCCATCATTTCATCGTATGTGAAACAGAAAACCGCCGGCTACCAGATTGTCACCCCTAACGAAGCTACTGCGATGGCTAACCGTGAAGACGGTGTGTTTGTCGACATCCGCAGCCGTGATGAGTACCGCAATGGCCATATTGCCGGAGCACTTCACATTTTGCCGAGTCAAATCAAAGAACAGAATATGGGCGAGCTTGAAAACCATAAAAGCGCCCCAATCATTGTGGTATGTAAGACAGGTCAAACGGCACAACAAAGTGCGGATCTGTTGCACAAAGCCGGCTTTAGTAACGTCAACGTACTAAAAGATGGCCTGATTTCATGGAATGAAGCAAATCTACCGCTGATCCGCAGCAAATCAGGTAAAGGCAAAAAGTGATCGAGGCCAGCGTCGTACGCGAGGGTAATTCCGTCGCTTAGTGACGGCGCGCCTAATTTTTTGTGCAGTTGTGATACATATCATGGTTGCGATATTGATAGGCTCACACGGTGAGCGTGAGAGAAAAAGGACTCTAAAATGGCTGAAGCAGCAAACAACGAAGCACAACAAAACTTCCAAATTCAACGTATCTTTCTAAAAGACGTTTCTTTTGAAGCGCCAAACTCACCACAGATGTTCCAGAAAGAGTGGAACCCTGATGTGAAACTGGATCTTGACACGCAAAGCCGTGAGCTAGGTGACAGTGTCTACGAAGTCGTGCTTCGTCTGACTGTGACAGTGAAGAACGAAGAAGAAACGGCTTTCCTATGTGAAGTACAGCAAGGCGGTATCTTCTCTGCTGCGGGCATGGAAGCACCACAATTGGCGCATTGCCTAGGCGCATTCTGCCCGAATATTCTGTTCCCTTACGCGCGTGAAACGATTTCAAGCTTGGTTGTGAAGGGTACGTTCCCACAACTTAACCTTGCACCAGTGAACTTTGATGCGTTGTTCATGAACTACCTTCAGAACCAAGCACAAGCGAACACTGAAGAAAGCACTGAAGCGTAATTTAACGCGTAACACATATCGCGTTAAATCACATATCGCGTGAAATAAATAGGTACACCGTAATGAATCCAGGCAATAACAAAGCGATCAGTATGACGGTTCTCGGCGCAGGCTCTTATGGCACGTCGCTGGCAATCTCATTAGCGCGCAACGGGGCGAATGTGATCCTTTGGGGGCATGAGCCCGAGCATATGGCACAGCTTGAGCTCGACCGCGCGAATGATGCTTTTTTGCCCGGGGTGGCGTTTCCTGATTCGTTGATCGTCTCTGCCGATCTTGAGCAAGCGGTACAAGCCAGTCGTGATCTGTTAGTCGTGGTGCCAAGCCATGTGTTTGGCCATGTCCTAACGAACGTGAAGCCCTTCTTGCGTGACGATTCTCGCGTGTGTTGGGCGACCAAAGGGCTTGAGCCTGAAACCGGCCGCCTGTTGAAAGACGTGGCGGTAGAAGCACTGGGTGAAGCCGTACCGCTAGCGGTATTGTCTGGCCCGACGTTTGCCAAAGAGCTGGCTGCCGGAATGCCAACGGCGATTGCCGTGGCCTCGCCGAATGATGAATTCGTGCGTGATCTGCAAGAAAAAATCCACTGCAGCAAGACGTTCCGCGTCTACAGCAACAGTGATTTTATCGGCATGCAGCTGGGTGGCGCGGTCAAGAACGTGATTGCGATTGGTGCCGGCATGTCTGACGGGATCGGTTTTGGTGCCAATGCGCGTACCGCACTGATCACCCGTGGTTTGGCGGAAATGTGCCGTTTGGGTGCCGCGCTGGGCGCGCAGCCTGAAACCTTTATGGGGATGGCTGGCTTAGGTGACTTGGTACTAACGTGCACGGATAACCAGTCGCGTAATCGCCGTTTTGGCTTGGCGTTAGGCCAAGGGCAAGATGTCGATACCGCGCAAGCCGAGATCGGTCAGGTCGTTGAAGGTTATCGCAACACCAAAGAAGTGTGGGTGCTCTCACAGCGAATGGGGGTTGAGATGCCTATTTCTGAGCAAATTTATCAGGTACTTTATCAGGGTAAAGATGCACGGGAAGCCGCCAAAGACTTGCTCGCTCGCGAGAAGAGAGTCGAATAACGGCGTACCGACAACTTCCGGGTTGTCTGTTTCCTATGACGCGAACAACAACGTGGGCTATTTAGTCCACGTTGTTTTTTTTTCTGGGCGCGTTAGAGTTATAGCTGAGTCAATCACAACGATAAGCAGACCGAGGGTGATGTGAGGGAATGTCAACAACATGCCGTTTGGCAATCAATTAAGCTGGAGGCACGACAGCAGTCGGAACAAGAGCCGATGCTGGCGAGCTTTTACCATGCGACGATCATCAAGCATGACAATTTGGCCGCGGCGTTAAGTTATATCTTGGCGAACAAGCTGGCGACCCCGTCCATGCCCGCGATGGCGGTGCGAGAGGTGGTTGAAGAAGCCTTTGCTGCTGACTGTTGTATCACTGAATCGGCCGCGTGTGATATTCGCGCGGTGGTGGAGCGTGACCCTGCGGTCGAGATGTATTCCATTCCCTTGCTGTACCTTAAAGGGTTCCATGCCCTACAAGGGTATCGGGTGGCTAACTGGCTGTGGAAGCAAAATCGCGTGGCACTGGCGGTGTATCTGCAAAATCAGATCTCTGTGGCGTGTCAGGTGGATGTGCATCCGGCGGCGACAATCGGTCAAGGGATCATGTTTGACCATGCGACCGGCATTGTGATCGGCGAAACGGCTGTGATTGAAAATGACGTGTCGATTCTGCAGGACGTGACGCTGGGCGGTACTGGTAAAGCCGGGGGGGATCGTCACCCGAAAATCCGCGAAGGCGTAATGATTGGTGCGGGGGCCAAAGTGCTGGGTAATATCGAAGTGGGCGAGGGGGCGAAGATCGGTTCGTGCTCTGTGGTATTGAATCCTGTTCCGCCACATACGACGGTGGCAGGGGTACCCGCTAAGATCGTCGGCCGTCCAAGCAGTGAAAAGCCGTCGATGGACATGGATCAGCAGTTCAACGGTACCAGCCAGACCTTCACGGCGGGCGACGGTATCTAAGCAGACAGATGACAACGAAAAAGCGAGAGGATCCCTCTCGCTTTTTTTGTCTCTGCGGTTGCGCTTCCCTCTTCCATGCGTCGGCGGGTTCTCCGCATGGCGGAAAGGTTAGATTGCGCCGTTGAACCCCAGTTGACGCCATGCTTCATAGCCAATGATCGCTGCGGCATTGGACAAGTTCAGGCTGCGGCTGTCTGGGTGCATGGGAATACGCAGGCGTTGTTCCAGCGGCAGGCTGGCAATGAAATCGGCCGGCAAACCACGGGTTTCCGGGCCAAACAGCAACACATCCCCTTCCTGGAACTGGGCATTGGTGTGGTAGTTGGTGGTTTTGGTGGTGCAGGCGAAGAGGCGACGATCTCCAATGTGGGCCAGAAACGCGGCGAAGTCTTTATGACGATGGACGTGCGCCAGATCGTGATAGTCCAGCCCTGCGCGACGCAGTTTTTTCTCTTCCAGATCAAAACCCAGCGGTTCAATGAGATGCAGGTTCGCGCCGCAGTTGGCACATAAGCGAATAATGTTACCCGTGTTAGGGGCGATTTCCGGTTCATACAGGGCAATATCAAACATCGTTTAAGCCTTCTCGCATACAGTGTTCGGGGGAGATAGGCCGCTAGGGTAGCCAAAAAACGCGAGTACGTCGATGAATGTGATGGCGTCCATGGCGTAACGCCGCGGTGTGATCCGCGGCGACGTCGGGTTACAGGCTCAAAGGCAAGGTGATGGTGATTTTCAATCCGCCCAGTGCACTGCGGCTGGCTTTAATGGTACCGGAGTGCTGGCGGATCGCGCTGTCCGTGATCGCCAGCCCGAGGCCAGTGCCGCCGCTGCTGCGATCACGGGCCGTAGATACGCGATAGAACGGGCGGAAAATATCGTCCAACTCCGGCTCGGGCACGCCGTCGCCATTGTCTTCAACTCTGATAGTTAACTGCTTGTCATCCGGGATAAACGCCACGGTAATGGTGTCATCACCGTACTTGATGGCATTGCGGATCACGTTTTCCAGCGCGCTGATCAGCAGGCTTGGATTGCCACTGATCGGCCACGGTGACAGCGGGGTGTAATGCAGGTTTTTGCCGCATTGTTCCGCTTCAAAGCTGGCATCTTCCAGCATCTCATACCACAGCGAATGGGCATCCGCCTGTTCGCGCTGTTCATGGCTGTTCACCTGCATACGTGACAGTTCAAGTAACTCACTGATCATCGCTTCCAGCCGCTCAGCTTCGGTATCAATGCGGGTCAGCTCTTTGCTTTCCCCTTGCTTGCGTTGTGCCAAGGCTGTGGCCATGCGCAGGCGGGTTAATGGCGAGCGCAGTTCATGGGAAATGTCTGATAGCAAACGCTGCTGACCACTGACCATGTTATTAATTGCCCCGACCATTTGGTTGAAACTGGCACCGGCTTGCTGAAACTCGCGCGGTCCGGCTTCAAGCTTGGGATCCACTTCGAATTCCCCTTTCGCGACCCGTTCGGCGGCTTGCTGTAAGCGCCGTGCGGGGCGTGACACTGCCCAGGCGAGCCACAACAACAATGGGGTGCTGACCAGCATGGTAAACAGCAGCAGTTGCAGCGGCTTATCCAAAATACGGATGAAAAATGGCGGTGGCTCACGCCAGAACCGGCCGACGTACATCAATAAGGTGTCGTTTTGGTAGGTGACCGTAAACGGGCCGGCCATCATCCAGCGGCCATAGAGTTTTTGTCTTGGGCTGCTTGGGCTGTCTGCCATGGTGATGAAATTGCGTAAGGCCTTATTACGCCCTTGGGGCGCAATGATTTCGCCCTCGGTGGTGGTAAAATAGAGCTGGTGGCCTTTGTGCCGGTCATGCTCGGTAAAGCGCTTTAACCGTTTTTTCAGTGGGCCATCGGTTTGTGCGAGCTCATCGGCAATCTCATTCGCCCCTTCTTGCAAGCGCTGCAGTTGTGGTTCTGGGATCGTATGTTGGGTACGGGGATCCAGATTCGGCAACAAGATCAGGCTGAGCACCACGATCATCAAGGTGAGCCAAAACACCGCAAAAATACGGCCATAGAGGCTGGAAAACTGCGGCAATTTCATTAGGCATCCTCAACCAGCAAGTAGCCTTTGCCCCGCAAGGTTTTGATCCAGGTTTTGCCGTCGTCACGCGGTGGGAGTTTTTTACGTAGGTTCGAGACATGCATATCAATGGCGCGATCGAACGGGGCTAAACGCTTACCGAGCACTTCTAGACTGAGTGCATTTTTGGCGATGATTTTCCCCGGATGCTGAATGAAGTAGCTCAACAGGGCCAATTCGGTCCCAGTCATTTCAATCGGCTGCCCCTGACACAGCACTTCTTGCCGGCCGGGGTAGATTTCTATCTCTTGGTAGCGCAAGCATTCCGGCCCACTCTTGTGGGCTTGGTTGGCCACTTGGGTGCGGCGTAATACCGCGCGCATACGGGCTAACAGTTCGCGATCACTGAAGGGTTTAGGCAGGTAATCATCGGCGCCCAACTCTAAGCCGAGCACGCGGTCAATCTCTTCGCCTTTGGCGGTGAGCATTAATACCGGTGTGACGTGCTTTTCCCGCAAACGGCGGAGCATTTCCGTCCCGTTCATGATCGGCATCATGACATCGAGCAAGATCAGATCCACGCTCTCATCCACCTTGGCTAAGCCTTGTTCGCCATTGTTGGCTTCGATCACCTCAAACCCTTCCAGTTCGAGAATATCCGTCAATAGAGCGGTGAGTTCCGTATCATCATCAACAAGCAGAATTTTGGCCATGCGGGCACCTTTACAATCATCGTGTAGGCTTAAGTATCCCTAAAGCGTTGGAGTACGCCAAGCGAAAGCCACCCAGCTTTACGCTATTTTACGTTCCCTCGACAGCCCTTTACCTTGTAGACGGTAAGCTTACTCCATACCCACAACGTTACGCTGATAAAGCAACCTGGAGACGAACACCATGACCTCATTGAAAAAGACATTGGCCCTTGTGATTGCATTGCCGTTGGCGCTAGGTTCCGCCTCTGCATTGGCTTACGGTGGCGGCAAACACCACAAAGACGGCGGTAAGCACGGCTGTGGCATGCAAGATCGCAGCATGTTCCGCGCCTTGGATTTGACCGACGCACAGAAAGACGAAATGAAGACGCTGCGTCAAGCCAACCGTGAGGCGATGCACAGCGACAAAGCCAACCACCGCAGTGCGATGCAGACGCAGCATCAGAAAATGCAGCAATTGGTGCTGGCGGATAACTTTGACGAAGCCGCTGTACGTGAGTTGGCAAAGACCATGAGCGACCAGCAGATCGATCGTCGCGTGGCCATGTTGAAGCAACGCCATGCCATGATGCAGATTCTGACGCCTGAGCAGAAAACCCAATACCAAACGCTACAAGCAGAGCGAATGGAAAAATGTCAGGCCAAAATGGCGGAAAAACACGCCAACTGATTGCGCTAACCACAACCCAGACGTGATGGCCGCCACATTTTGTGGCGGCTTTTTTTTGTTAATTTGTCGAAATAATGGGTAACAAATCACCCGATGTGACTTTTTTTGTTATTAATTTTCATCTTAAAAACGCTATACTTCGGCATATTGCCCAGTCAGTGCAGTCTATCGGCGTGATTATCAAGGATGAATACCGTGTCGCCTATGGTTATCCCCTTGCTCTGCCTCACTGGCGTCACTGGTATCACGGTATGGCTTGTTACTGTCGCGTTGATAAATCGGATCCGCGCTGTACAAGGCCAGTATTAGCCAGAGACTAACTGTTTCGATGCGTATCACGGGCTTACCCCTTGGCGGGGAATGTTTGACCTGCCTCTGCAGTCTCAGGGGATCGTGATGTGAATCAACAAAATTTTTTATCAAAATTGTAATACTCCTAACTTAGTAGGAAAGTTACAGTTTTCACAGGCACAGGCCATAGCGGTTTGTGGTGCCAGGCGGGGAACCTTGGCAACCTGTGTCGGATTTGAATTTTCAATTCCCAACGTCAGAGGGTAACCATGATTAAGAAGATTGGTGTATTGACCAGTGGTGGTGACGCACCTGGTATGAACGCGGCAGTTCGCGGTGTAGTGCGTATGGCATTGTCAGAAGGTATCGAAGTGTACGGTATCTACGATGGCTACCAAGGCCTGCATCAGAACCGTATCGCTAAATTGGACCGTCAGAGCGTATCTGATGTGATCAACAAGGGTGGTACATTCCTGGGTTCAGCACGTTTTCCTGAGTTCAAAGAAGAACACGTGCGCGAGCAAGCGATCGAAAACCTGAAGCTACACGGCATTGATGCATTGGTCGTGATCGGCGGTGACGGTTCATACATGGGTGCGAAGAAGTTGACTGAAATGGGCTACCCATGTATCGGTCTGCCGGGCACTATCGATAACGATGTAGCAGGGACGGATTACACCATCGGTTACCTGACTGCGATGAACACTGTGATTGACGCGATTGACCGTCTACGTGACACGTCATCGTCTCACCAGCGTATTTCTATCGTGGAAGTGATGGGGCGCCACTGTGGTGATTTGACCCTGATGTCTGCGATTGCAGGTGGTTGTGAGTACATCATCACGCCAGAAACCGGCCTGGACAAAGAAAACCTGCTTGAGAAAATCAAAGAAGGTATCGATAAGGGCAAGAAGCACGCGATCATCGCGATCACTGAGCTGATGACGGACGTGAACGAGTTGGCGAAGTACATCGAAGATGAGACTGGCCGTGAAACCCGTGCAACCGTATTGGGTCACATTCAGCGTGGCGGTCAGCCAACAGCGTTTGACCGTATCCTTGCGTCTCGCATGGGTGCTTACGCGGTTGAGCTATTGATGGAAGGCCATGGCGGTCGTTGTGTCGGTATCCAGAATGAGCAAATGGTTCATCACGATATCATCGATGCGATTGAAAACATGCGTCGTCCTGTGCGTAAAGAGCTTTACGAATTGGCGTACAAACTGTTCTAAGTTTGCTGCCTGACTGATAAAAAAGCCGACGCGATAGTCGGCTTTTTTGTGCCTGTTATTTGTGGCGTGTACAGGGTCGTCGCCTTAAATGACACGCACAAAAAAGGCCACCTCGCGGTGACCTTCTTCAATGACCATCAGTATTGATGATTATTTTTTCGCTTCAGCCGCGGCTTTAGCGATAGCTGCAAAGCTTGCTGCGTCAAGTGCTGCACCGCCGACTAGCGCGCCGTCGATGTCAGGTTGTGCAAAGTAAGCGGCTGCGTTTTCTGGCTTAACAGAACCGCCGTACTGGATCACAACGTTCTTCGCTACGTCTTCGCTCTTCGCTGCGATGTGCGCACGGATTGCTGCGTGGATACGCTGTGCATCGTCAGCGGTTGCTGCTTTGCCCGTACCGATAGCCCAGATTGGTTCGTAAGCGATGATTGCACCGTTTAGCGCTTCAACGCCTTGGGTGTTGATCACTGCGTCAAGTTGACGTGCACATACTGCAACGGTTTCGCCCGCTTCGTTTTGTGCTTCAGACTCACCGATACACAGTACAGGTGTTAGGCCGTGCTCTTTTAGGAACGCGAACTTCTGTGCCACGAACTCGTCAGACTCGTTGTGGTACTCACGACGCTCAGAGTGACCGATGATGATGTGGCTTGCACCGAAATCTTTCAGCATTACTGGAGAGATATCGCCAGTGAATGCACCGTTTGCGTTCACGTCAACGTTCTGTGCACCAAGGATGATTTTGCTTTCCGCTTTACCGATTAGCTGCTCAGCAAGGTCTAGGTACATGGCTGGTGGCGCGATAGCCACGTCAACACCTTCTACACCGTTCAGTTCAGCATCTAGGCCCTTAATCAGGTTAGATACCATTTCCTTGCTGCCGTTTAGCTTCCAGTTACCCATAACCACAGGATGGCGCATAGCTTTTCTCCAAATCAATTTGATGTAATAAATGAATACCTAATAGCGTAACGTGCTGAGCGGCAACGAATTGTGACCGAGGTCACACGCAGTTCGCTATGCTGTGAAGTATCGCTGTAACTATATAACAATTTTGGACGTTAATTTACTGTCCGAAATCATTTCTCTGTCTGGTTGTACCTTTTTCATCGCAAAAAGTGAACCGCTGCGCGGAAATATTTTTTCATTGGGCGGTATCTGGCTGACAGTATGATTAGGCTGACAGGAAGAATAGGGTGATGCAGGCAGAAAAAACATCATGGCCTTTTGGTTTGTCGAAATAGTATCCGTTATGGTAGGGAAGACAGGCAAAATAAGAGAAAACACAGGGAGAATGTGAGATGCCAAATCTTGTGATGGAATACGCGGAACCGGTGGCCGAGCGGGTGAATATTCCCGGTTTGCTGGCGGATTTACATCAGGTATTGTTAGCCAGTGGTGTGTTTGTGCCGGACACGGTGAAATCGCGCGGTTACCCGTGTCAAACGTGGTTGGTGGGAGAAGGTGCCGATATTGATACCTTTATTCATGTGCAATTGAGCCTGCTGGCCGGGCGTGATGCGGCGGTGAAGCGTGACTTATCCCGCGGGTTAATGGCCGTGCTGGAGCAACACGCGACAGCGGTGACCAGCTTGACCATTGATGTGCGCGATATGGATCGTGATTGTTTCTTGAAAGTCAGTCAGTAACGTCACCTGTGTGGTTATGCGTGGCTATGTGTGGTCGCTATCGTCTGAGGATGGCTGACGGTCACGGGGTGGTTCGAACGGATGAATGTCTGCCTGTTGCGCCGTAAGGGCATCCGGGGTGGTGACCGCCAGTGCAAAGCGTTTGAGTTGCTGCTGAAGTTCCGCCATCAGCAGCATGTTGGTGTGATGCGGATTACGCCCGCGGGCAATCACATGATTGATATGGCTGAGTTGGGCTTGCAAACGCGGTTTCATCGCGGTGTTTGCGCGCGCGATGATCGTTTCGCTCATGCGTAGGCGCAGGGCTTCCAGCGCCTCAGGATCGTTTTCAGCCATGGCTTTTAAGGTGTCAAAATCGGGCAGTGCGGTATCGGAGTGATCGTTGTTGGGCGTATCGTCCATCGGTTTCTCCCTCGTATCGAGTGGCCTTGAGCTCGCTTACCAGTAATGCTCCATGGTGATCTGGCCGGGTTGACGGCGCAGGTTTTTTTGAAACCCTCGGGCTTCCAGTGCCGCTTTGGTATCTTTGACCATCTCCGGATTACCACACAGCATGATGTGGCTACGCTCGGGTTCCAGCGACAGGCCGACGTGACGTTCAAGCATGCCATCGGCAATGGCTTGTGGGATACGTCCGGGCAGGGCGGGTGGCGCAGGCTCGCGACTGACGAACGGCTGCACGACCAATTGGTCAGGGTAGCGTTCTTGCAATTGATTGATTTCTGCTTGATAGCTGAGATCCGCTGAAAAGCGCACGGCATGGCTGAGCACGATTTTACGAAAACGCTTCCACACGGTGGGCTCACGCAAAATCGACAGGTAAGGCCCAATCGCGGTGCCGGTAGCCAGCAACCAGAGGTGTTCACTGTCGGGGATTTCATTGAGGGTGAAAAAGCCATTGGCGCGGGCGGAGATAAAGACTTCATCACCGGCTTCAAGGGCATGAAGGCGAGGCGACAGTGTGCCATCGGCGACACGGGTGGCATAGATTTCAATCTGTGCGCTAGTGGGTGGGTTAACAAACGAGTAAGCACGCTGGATCATTTTCCCGTCAATCTCCAGCCCTAACTTGGTGAACTGGCCGGCCTTGAAGGGTTCAATGTTGGCCTCTAGGACAAGGCTAAATAAATCGTGGTTCCAGTGTCGGTTTGTGATCACCTTAGCGGGAATCCAGTCAGCCATAATGCTCTCCTCGTTATGATTTTATTATGCGATACGCACAGCGCCTCTCTCCGGCGATAATGTGTTCCTTGCGTTCTACGTGATACTCCTCGCCCAGCAGTTGCTGGAAGACCGTGAGTTCAGATTGGCAGAGTGATGGGCAACGGTGGGCGGCGTGGCAAATCGGGCAGTGGTTCTCAATAAAAAGAAACCCTTCGCCGTGTTGTTGGTAGTCTGCCATGTACCCTTCCTGTTCCCTGAGTGTAGTCAGGATCTGCAGTTTTTCTTCTAAATTCGCCGCGCCAGCCAGTTTGTCTTGATAGTGAGTCAGGGTGTGGGTTTCACGGCGTGCAATCACCTGTTGTAGGCCACTTTGACCAAATAATGTTTCGACTGAATCGAGGGTTTGGATCAGTAAATCATCATGCCGATTGGCAAACTGCTTGTGCCCGTTTGGGGTCAAAAACCAGTGACGGGTCGGACGACCGACTTTGACTTTGACGTCCTTAAAACTGACCAATCCATCGGCCTCCAGCCCTTGCAGATGCTGACGCACCCCCATACTGGTGAGCTGGAATGTTTCGGCTAAGCGCTTGGCCGTTAAGGGGCCTTCTCGCTTGAGCTGATACAGGATTCTGTCAATGGTTTTCATGCTGCTGTCTCTGTTGTGCTGTTGCGGAAAAAATCACCGTTACTTAATTATTATGTAACCAGCTAAATAAATAAAGCAACTGCTTTACAAAGTCGATGATAATTTGAGGGAGGAATAACGTGTGCGCGAATGCTTGTGAGAGGGGCGGTACGTTGACAGGGAGGAGTGACAGAAAAACAACAGGCGCCATGACGGCGCCTGATGTGAAGAGCTTATGGCCTGCTGGCCTCGGCGAACCTTACAGAATGTGGCCGACGATGGCGGCATCTTTACGGTCGAGGTAGTGCGTCGACTTGATGCGGCGGATGGTGCGGCATTTACCGCGGATTAGCAGGGTTTCTGTGGTGGCGATGTTACCTTGGCGGTGAATACCGTCAAGCAAGTCACCTTTGGTGATCCCGGTGCCAGCAAAAATCACGTTGTCGCTTTGTGCCATGTCTTCCATGCGTAGTACGGTATTTGGCGTGATCCCCATTTCATGGCAGCGATCAATTTCGATCTGACCCAAACGGCGGTTTTCTTCGGTGTCGCCTTTCACTTCGTGACGTGGAAGTAGACGGCCGTGCATGTCACCGCCCAATGCGCGGATCGCAGCGGCAGAAACCACGCCTTCCGGTGCGCCGCCGATGCAGTACATCACATCCACTTCGCTGTCAGGCATACAGGTCAAGATAGACGCCGCCACATCCCCATCTGGGAACGCAAAAACACGCACGCCCATGGCCTGCATGTCCGCAATGATTTCATCGTGACGCGGTTTAGCCAGTGTGGTGACCACGAGCTCTGACAGGGATTTACCCAGTGCCGCAGCGATATTTTCTAGGTTTTCAGTCAGCGGCTTAGCCAAATCGATCACGCCTTTGGCCATCGGGCCCACGACCAACTTTTCCATGTACATGTCAGGGGCTTTCAGGAAAGACCCTTTTTCACCGGCTGCCAATACCGCGAGGGCGTTGTTCTGGCCCATGGCTGTCATGCGCGTGCCTTCGATCGGATCGACCGCGATATCGACGGCATCGCCACCCATACCGACTTTTTCGCCGATATAAAGCATCGGTGCTTCATCGATTTCACCTTCACCGATGACGATCTCGCCTTCAATTTCAGTTTGGTTAAGCAGGGTGCGCATCACTTCAACGGCGGCGCCATCTGCCGCATTTTTATCACCGCGGCCAAGCCATTTATAGCCAGCCAACGCGGCACCTTCTGTAACACGGGAAAATGCCATCGCCAAATCGCGTTTCATGGTAACTCCAGAAATAGAAATCAAATCAGTGGGCTTGGGGCAGCAGGTTATTCATCCGTTTCTGCTACCCGCTCGATCTGGCGGCGATTCTAGCATAACTGGTAGTGAAACGTTTGCGTTAAAACAAGCTTGTCCCAATGGCGGGCGTGTTTTTGCGGGGCGGTGACCATCGGCGAGAAGAAAAAAGACCTGCAACAGCAG
Source organism: Photobacterium japonica (assembly GCF_050337005.1). Classification (NCBI taxonomy): domain Bacteria; kingdom Pseudomonadati; phylum Pseudomonadota; class Gammaproteobacteria; order Vibrionales; family Vibrionaceae; genus Photobacterium; species Photobacterium japonica. The sequence continues at coordinate 146,333 of NZ_JAKJSN010000007.1, forward strand.
GCCTTAACGTGTGATGGGTGAAAGAGGAAGAGGCGGGTTAGATGTCTTCTTCGACCGCCCAGCCTTTGGCGCATTCAACGGCCCGCTTCCAGCCACGGTAACGGCGATTACGCTTACCGTCATCGGCACATGGCAGGAACTTACGATCAATTTCCGCCTTGCCTTGCAGCTCATCAATGCTGCCCCAGAAACCGACCGCCAGACCCGCGAGGTAACCGGCACCCAATGCGGTCACTTCGGTGACCACAGGGCGGTGTACTTCGGTGTTCAGGATGTCAGACTGGAACTGCATCAGGAAGTTGTTGGCGACCGCACCGCCATCAACGCGTAGCGACGCCAGCTCAATGGTGGAGTCGGCTTGCATGGCATCCAGGACGTCACGGGTTTGGTACGCGACACTTTCCAACGTAGCACGGATGATGTGATTTGAGTTCACGCCACGGGTCAGGCCCACAATCGCGCCACGGGCATACGGGTCCCAGTAAGGGGCGCCCAAGCCAGTGAAGGCCGGTACCACATACACGCCGTTCGCACTGCCGACTTTCTCGGCAAAGTATTCGGAGTCTTTGGCATCGTCCAGCAACTTCACTTCATCGCGTAGCCATTGGATGGACGCGCCCCCCATGAAGACCGCCCCTTCAAGGGCGTAAGACACTTCCCCTTTCGGGCCACAGGCAAGCGTCGTCAGCAGGCCGTTGTTGGAGGTGACTTTTTCTTTGCCGGTGTTCATCAGCAAGAAACAGCCCGTGCCGTAGGTATTTTTTGCCTGACCGGCTTCCACACACATTTGACCAAACAGCGCCGCTTGCTGATCGCCGGCAATGCCTGCGATAGGAATACGGGTACCGCCTTTACCGCCGATGTTGGTCTGGCCGTACACTTCAGACGATGATTTCACTTCCGGCATCATCGACAGGGGAATATCGAGCGCGTTCAGGAGTTTTTCATCCCACTGCAGGGTATTGATGTTAAACACCATGGTGCGAGAGGCGTTGGTGTAGTCCGTGACGTGTACACGGCCTTGGGTCATCTTCCAGATCAACCAGGTATCGACGGTACCGAACAACAGGTTACCGGCTTCTGCTTCTTCGCGTGCGCCTTCAATGTTATCGAGGATCCATTTGATCTTGGTGCCAGAGAAATACGGATCCACCACTAAACCGGTGTTTTCACGGATGTAGTCCTCTAAACCGGCTTCTTTCAACGTTTCACAGGTATCAGCGGTACGACGGCACTGCCACACAATCGCATTGTGAACTGGCTTGCCGGTGTGTTTGTTCCACACAATGGTGGTTTCACGTTGGTTGGTAATACCAATCGCCGCGACTTGATCCGAGCGGATCCCGGCTTTGGCCAACACTTCAACCAGCGTGGAACTTTGGGTGGCATAAATTTCGAGAGGATCGTGCTCTACCCAGCCCGCTTTCGGGTAAATTTGGGTGAATTCACGTTGTGACGAGCACACAATGTTCGCGTTGTGATCAAGCACGACGGCGCGTGAGCTCGTGGTGCCCTGATCAAGTGCAACAATGTACTTTTGCTCTGTAGTCATGACGGTTTCCTCTAATTGTCATTGTATAAGGGTAGTAGAGTCGGTGTTCTGCGTTTTGTTGTTATATAGCGTGCGATTAGGCGTTGGCGGTTTCGTTATCGCCGGTCTTTTCACACTGGTTTGGCAACGTACAGTTGTTGCCTGGTAAGTACAGCCCGATGGCTTTCGGGTACAGCCAGCCACCAAATGCAGCACCCAAAATAGGCGCCATAATCGGGACGATCATGTAAGGAATGTCTTTACCGCCGGTGAGCGCCACATCGCCCCAGCCCGCAAGGAAAGCAAAGAATTTCGGGCCGAAGTCACGTGCTGGGTTCATCGCAAACCCCGTCAGTGGACCCAGTGCGCCACCAATGACGGCAATCAATACACCGATCAACAGCGGTCCCATCGCCCCGCGTGGCGCACCATTTTTACCGTCACCAATCGCCAGAATGGCAAACATCAGCACGGCGGTGATCACAAACTCCACGGCGAAAGCGCCCATGAAAGACAAGGCGGCATGCGGGTAGGTGGAGAAGATCCCCGCCGTTGCTAAGCTCTCGATCGAGCCACGGACAATGTTATTGGCGGCTTCGTAATCGCTAAACAGGTTGCTGTATAGGCCGTAAATCAACGCGGCACTGGCGAAGGCCCCCAGTACTTGGGCGGCAATATAAGGTAAGACTTTCTGTTTATCAAAACCGTGAAAAAGGGCAAGGGCAATAGTGACGGCGGGATTGATATGGGCGCCAGAGACACCGGCGGTGCAGTAAATCGCGATGGCCACACCAAGGCCCCACATAATACTGATCTCCCATTGGCCGAAGTCGGCGCCGGTTAAGACCATGGCGGCGACGCAACCGACGCCAAAGAAAATCAACAATCCGGTACCGAGGAACTCAGCGAGGCATTCACCGAGCAAAGCATGCTGTTTTGAGTGGGTCATGGTTCAGTCCTTTTGTCTTAATATCGTAGGGAGGTGTTGCTGTTATCATCGTTATGGGCGCTAATTTACGCGAACTCCCAAATAATGACATTGAGCAGGTCACAAAATGTGCGTTCGCTCATTGGTGGCTTTTTTAAATTGAGCGTTCGCGCAAATTTTTCCGTGCTACGACTCTGTGTCGATGGCGAATATGAGGGGGAAAAGGGCCGCTTGGCCTCGCTGGAGAAGACGAAAAGAGAAGGAATGACGCCAATGCGCAGATATAAAAAATCCGACCCAAGTAGGTCGGATATATGCCAAGGCGGCAAAACCTTGGATAATTCCAAGTAGAGATACGATCAGGACAAAAATTAGCACGAGAGCGGAGAATTAACCTCGATTCTGATCGCAAATTTCTTCAATGTCTCTCAGTGAACCCCCCTTTTACCTCATGCTTTCAAAAGTAAAATTTTACTTCTTTGGATGGTAGCACTAGGTGAAGGCAAAATTTTCATCAAATTTGAGCAAATTTTCCCCATTTACAGCAAAGCATGGTATTTGTAGGTGTCAGAAGGCGATGGCCTCGTTATTATAAGACGTAATGAATCGTAAACGTGCCTGTGGAAACTTGCCTTAACGGTTAGGGCAAACAGATAGGCTGAATACAGGTGGACAATATGTCATTAGAAATGTTGGAAAAGCTGGAAGCCAAAGTACAAATGGCTGTTGATACAATTTCTTTGCTGCAAATGGAAATTGACGAACTAAAAGAACAAAATGAGACGTTGCTGACGGAAACACAAGAGCTACGCTCTGGTCGTGCAGCACTGTCTGATGACAACGACAAGCTACGTACTGACCACGAAGCATGGCAAGAGCGCGTTCGCGCATTGCTAGGCAAAATGGAACACGTTGAGTAAGCCTTCGACGTTGTCAGCGGGCCTTGCGAAAGCCGCCTGCAAAAAAACAGAGCCCATGGGCTCTGTTTTTTTATGCCTGTTCGGTGAGAACCGGTAAGAGTGCTTAGTCGATATCGAGCGGTTCAGGGGAGAGGATCACCCCGGTATTGTCGGCATAAAGATAGTCTTCTGGCAGGAAGGTCACCCCACCAAAGTTAACGGCCACATCCACTTCACCGATACCTTGCTCATCTGCCCCAACCGGAATGGACGCCATGGCATGAATGCCGATATCCAACTCATCCAGCTCATCAACATGGCGGACACAGCCATAGACGATGATCCCTTCCCATTCATTGTGGGCGGCTAATTGTGCCAGCTCGGCATCAATGAGCGCACGACGCAGTGATCCCCCGCCATCAATCAACAGGATGCGTCCTGTGCCCGGCTCGCTCAAGACGGTATTGATTAAGCCGTTATCTTCAAAGCATTTAATGGTGGTGATTTGGCCACCGAACGAGTTGCGACCGCCGTAAGAGCTGAACATCGGTTCAACGACATCGACTTGGTCGAGGTAGATATCGCAGAGTTCGGACGTGTTGTATTCCATAAGCGCGCTTCTTCTTGTGACAATTGAAAAGGGGAATCGCTGAAACGCGGGGTGGGTTGATACCCGGCGAATGCGCGTTAACAGGTTGAAGTATAATCAGCAAGAGGCGGCAGAGACAAGGCGAAAGCGGGGATTGCCATCGCCTTGTGGGCATTCATTGTTAGGATGCGGCCAAGACCATACCGGCGGCAAACAACAGGTTCGTCAACAGGGCACACTTGACCATGGTCGCCATCATCGGACGCAAAGCGGCGCCGTCGGTGGATTGCATCACTTGCTTGCCGTGCTTAAACAACAGTGGGGCGCTCAAGATGAACAGCCAGCCAAACGGGGAGTGAATTTCCAGCGCGGCAAACAGCGCCAGACAGATCACACTGCCGATCAGTAAGAACAGGTGGTATTTACGGCCCCATTCCGGCCCCATGCGGACGGCGAGTGTCAGCTTGCCACAGGCGCGGTCGTTATCAATATCACGCAGGTTGTTGATGTTTAGCACGCCCACGGCGAGCAGGCCACAGGCGGTGGCTGGTAGCATGATGATGGAGTCAATTTGCCCCGCTTGCAGGTAATACGTGCCCGCAACGCCCAGCCAACCGAAGAACATCAAGACCGATAAATCGCCCAAGCCACGGTAACCGTAAGGTTTGTTGCCCACGGTATACGCAATCGAAGCGAGAATAGCCATCACGCCCAGCAGCATAAAGCCGAGCATGTCATGCAAATTGTTGGTCGCCAGCAAGATCAAACTCAGGCCGCTGATGATGGTCAGGATGATATTGAGCACCATGGCTTTACGCATAGCGGCGGGGGTGACTAAGCCGGATTGGATCGCACGCTGTGGCCCTAAGCGCTGGTCGTTATCGGTGCCTTTAACAGCATCGCCGTAGTCGTTGGCAAGGTTAGAAAGAATTTGGAGTAAAAGCGCGGTCAACAGGGCGAGGCCTGCGATCACGGCAGAAAAGCTGCCTTGCCATCCTGCTACTGCACTGCCGCATACGATTGAGGCGATGGCCAGCGGCAGGGTTTTTGGCCGTGCAGCATCGAGCCAAATGGCGAGAGACGATGATTTCATAGTGTGGACTTTTGCCAGTGAACAAGTGTGGAAGACCATTATTATGGCGTAACTGACGCAATGGGCAACTTTATCGCCCGATAGTTTGCTTGAGGACAAAAAAACGGCACGCAAGCGTGCCGTTGATAGCATTGGGTTTACACTCTGGTTACAGAATGAAGCGGCTCAGATCTTCGTCTTCGACCAACTCACCCAGACGTGCTTGAACATACGCCTCATCAATCAGGATTTTGTCGCCTGATTTGTCTGTCGCATCAAACGACAACTCTTCCATCAGACGCTCCATCACGGTATGCAGACGGCGGGCACCGATATTTTCGGTACGCTCGTTCACTTGCCACGCGGCTTCGGCCAGTTTATCGATACCGCTTTCAGTAAACTCGATGTTGACGGATTCGGTCGCCATCAAGGCTTTGTACTGCTCGGTCAGCGAGGCGTTTGGCTCGGTGAGGATGCGCTTGAAATCACCACTGGTCAGGGCTTCTAGTTCAACACGGATCGGCAGACGGCCTTGCAGTTCAGGGATCAGATCAGACGGCTTCGCCACTTGGAAAGCGCCCGAGGCCACAAACAGGATGTGGTCGGTTTTCACCATGCCGTGCTTGGTCGATACCGTGCTGCCTTCCACCAACGGAAGTAAGTCACGCTGCACGCCTTCGCGGGACACGTCTGGGCCTGACGATTCGCCACGCTTACAGATTTTGTCGATTTCATCCAAGAACACGATACCGTTGTTCTCGACGGCAAAGATCGCCTGCTCTTTCAATTCTTCATGGTTCACCAGCTTGGCCGCTTCTTCTTCGGTCACCGCTTTCAACGCGTCTTTGATTTTCATCTTGCGCTTTTTAGTGGTGTTACCGGCCAAGTTCTGGAACATGCCCTGTAGCTGGTTGGTCATCTCTTCCATGCCCGGAGGCGCCATGATTTCAACGCCCATTTGCGAGGCGGCGACATCGATGTCGATCTCTTTGTCATCCAGCTTACCTTCACGCAGTTTCTTGCGGAAAGACTGGCGGGTGGTGGAGTTTTGATCGGTTTCTTCGTTCTGGCCCCAAGCGTCGCGCGCAGGTGGCAGCAGAATATCCAGAATGCGTTCTTCCGCTTGCTCTTCCGCGCGGAAGCGCACTTTTTCCGTGGCCTGCTGATGGGTCATCTTGATCGCCACATCCGTTAAATCACGGATGATGGTTTCCACTTCTTTACCCACATAACCGACTTCGGTGAACTTGGTCGCTTCGACTTTGATGAACGGCGCGTTAGCCAGTTTGGCCAAGCGGCGGGCGATTTCGGTTTTACCGACACCGGTCGGACCGATCATCAGGATATTTTTCGGGGTCACTTCCACACGCAACTCTTCAGGGAGCTGCATACGGCGCCAGCGGTTACGCAGGGCAATAGCGACGGCACGTTTGGCTTTGTCTTGACCGATAATGTGACGGTCAAGCTCATGGACGATTTCGCGAGGCGTCATTTCAGACATGGCCGTTTCCTTCTCGAGTCTCTAATTCTTCAATGGTGTGGTGGTGGTTGGTGAAGACACAGATATCGCCGGCAATGTTGAGGGATTTTTCTGCGATTTCACGCGCGCTAAGATCGGTATTTTCCAATAGCGCGATTGCGGCGGCTTGGGCAAAGTTGCCGCCGGAGCCAATGGCAATCAGATCGTTTTCAGGCTGTACCACATCGCCGTTACCGGTGATGATCAGCGACCCCGTTTCATCGGCGACGGCCAATAGGGCTTCTAATTTGCGTAGCATACGGTCGGTACGCCAGTCTTTCGCCAGTTCCACGGCTGCTTTTAGCAGGTGGCCCTGATGCATTTCCAGCTTGCGCTCGAAACGTTCAAATAGAGTGAAGGCATCAGCAGTGCCGCCAGCAAAGCCTGCAAGCACTTTGTTGTTATACAAACGGCGCACTTTGCGAGCGTTACCTTTCATCACGGTGTTGCCCAGTGAAACTTGGCCGTCACCTGCGATAACGACTTTACCGTTTCGACGAACAGATACGATAGTGGTCACGGTGTTACCTCTTTGAGTCTTACCCAGCGGATACTGGGATCTGTATTACCCATTAATCTGGGGTTGGGGGGAAGCGGTTTCAAGGGGGAGAAAAAGAAAAGGATGCCGAAGCATCCTTTACACGAAAGAGAGTGAGTGCCTTGCGGCCGGGCAAACGGGTTATTCCCAGTACCAGATGGCACAGGGTTCAATCCCAACACGGCGCAACTGGTTACGATCGCTCTCGGCTTTTCGCTTTTGCGGATAGGGCCCGAGGATGACGCGGTACCAGACGCCTTTTTCGCCTTGGCTGATCTTGATTTGGCTGGTCAGCCCTTGGAAGGCAATCATGGCTTTGCGCTCATCCGCCTGCGTTTTGCTGCGGTAGGCGCCACACTGCATCAAGTAAGGACGGGTAGGGGCTTGTTCTTTCTTCTCTTCTACCTGTACTTCTTTATTTTCCAGCGCTTCAATATAACGCCACTTTTCTTCTGGCTTCGGCGGTAACGTCACTGCTTTGGCTGGCGTGGACGTTGCCGGCGTGGTTTTTTTAGGTTCGCTGACGACCGGTGTGTCTGTTGATGATGACGTTGGCGTGACCGGCGTGGGTGCGCTGGAAATATAATAGAGGCCGAAACAAAACGCCCCGACGCAGCACGCCGCAATGATCGTGCTCTTCAGGGGAAAACCACGTTGCGGTGCAGGGGCCTTTCGGTTGGCCGTTTTTTTCGCTGCACGGCCGCGTTTTACATAATCTTTGGTAGCCACGATGATGATGGGTCAATCAATGAATAGGGGGGCCTATGTTACAAAGTTGCGCCACGACTGGCTATAGCTGGGGGCGGTTCTGTGTCAGAAGTCCGTGAAATTTGAGGGGGAGAGTGTGAGCTTATGCGCAAAACATAAGCTCATGTATCCATTGTGGATCAATTGGCGGGTGGCGCGGCACTTTCTCGGATCACCAGTTTCGCATCGAGCAGGCGTGAGCCGGAGGCGATATCTTTGCCCCTGAGGATGTCGAGTAACATCATCATGGACTGGCGGCCGATTTCATAACGCGGCTGAGACACGGTCGTCAGCGGGGGATCACAATATTCCGCAAACTGAATGTCATCAAACCCGACAATGGAAATATCCTGCGGCACGCGGAAACCCAGACGCTTGGCTTGCTGCATCGCCCCGATCGCCATGACATCGTTATGGCACAGTAAAGCCGTGGGGGGCTCAGGCAGTGATAACAAGGCGGTCACGGCCCGTGCGCCACCGGCAAAGGTGAAATCACTTCTGGCGGTATAGGCTGGGTTGAGTTCGACGCCAGCACGCCGCAATGCTTGCTGGTACCCTTGAATACGGAATTGGCACAAGCTCGCGCCTTCTGGCCCCGCAATTTGAGCAATGCGCTTGTGGCCCATTTGGGTCAGGTAGTTCACGGCTTCAAAGGCGGCAGTCAGGTTATCGATATGCACGGTCGGTAGTTCAAGCTCAGGGGCAAATTCACAGGCCATGACCATTGGCGGCAGGTTTTTCTGTTCCGGTTTGCTGACATCGAACGGGAGATCGGTGCCAAGCAGGAGCATGCCGTCAGCTTGTTTGGTGAAAACGAGATTAACGAATGAGTTTTCGCGGGTTTTTTGTTGCCCACTGTCACCAAGCAAGACCAGGTAGCCATGCTCCATCGCTGCTTCCTCTATCCCGCGAATGATCTCTGTAAAGTACGGATCACAGATATCGGGGACAATGGTGACGATGGTTTTTGATTCGTTGCGACGAAGATTCCTAGCCAGTGAATTGGGTGAATAGCCAGCATCCATGACAGCTTGCTCAACCTTCTTCCGAGTTGAGGCCGACACTTTCTCCGGGTTCATCAAGGCACGGGAGACCGTGGCCGTTGAGACGCCGGCGAGCTGGGCAACATCCTTCATTGTCGCCATAGTTACTGTTCCTCTCTATTATAATTCTCTCTTAACCGCTGAAGGATCATGGCCAAATCGGGGCTGATACCTGAAACAGCGAGCATGCTATTGTAGGCGGTATGCCGGTGATTAAACATGCTTGGAACAACATAAATTACATCCCTCACGTGATTTGTATCGCATTGTTCATTTTAAGTTAAATCCTGCGGTTCAACATCGATCGACCAGCGGATTTTCTTGGCCAGCGGCAGCAATTGGATCGCCGGTTTCGCAATGCTGATCCACTGCTGCAGGGTCTTTCTGCTGGGCGCTTGCAGCAACAGTTGCCAGCGATAACGCCCCGCGCGACGAGCGAGGGGCGCGGGGTTGGGCCCCATCACCATGGTCTCATTGTTATAGACTGGACTGGTTTCCAAAATCCCCCGCACTTGCTGGAAGAACTGCTCGACCAAGGCATTGTCGTTGGCTTCGGCACGCAATAGGGCCAAATACGTGAACGGTGGTAACCATGCTTGTTTACGTTCCGTCAGCGCCCCTTGGGCAAAGTGATCGTAGCCCTTGTACAGCAAGGCTTGTAGTAGGGCGTGTTCCGGATGGTGGGTTTGTAGCACCACTTCGCCCGGTTTACTGGCCCGTCCGGCGCGACCGGCAACCTGCGTAAACAGTTGGGCGAGACGTTCCGGCGCGCGAAAATCGTTACAGAATAGGGCGCTGTCGACATCGAGCAACGCCACCAAGGTGACATCCGGGAAGTGGTGGCCTTTGGCCAGCATTTGGGTGCCAATTAAAATTTGGTATTCATTGTTGCGGATCGCCTCAAGGTAGCTTTCTAGGCTGCCTTTGCGGCGGGTGCTGTCGCGGTCGATTCGCACCGTGCGATAGTCTGGAAACAGGGTCGCCAGTTGTTGCTCTAGCTGCTCGGTACCAACACCCACGGCATTGAGTTGGGTTGACCCACACTGGCCACATTGCAGCATCATCGGCCGCTGGGTCGCACAGTGATGGCAACGCAATTCGCCACTTTGCTGGTGGAAGGTGTAATAGGCATCACAGCGTTTACATTCGGCCAACCAGCCGCATTCGTGGCAGATCACCGCCGGCGAAAAGCCGCGACGGTTAAGGAAGAGCATCACCTGATTGCCGGCCTGTAAATGGCTGCGCATGCGGGCGATCAATGGCGCCGATAAGCCTGACTCCAGATACAACCCTTTGACATCCAGCACGCCATGGCGAGCCGGTTTCGCGTGGCCTGCCCGTTGCGACAAGGTGAGGTGATGGTATTTGCCGCTTTTGGCATTGTGCAGGGTTTCTAACGCCGGCGTGGCGGATCCTAACACAATCGGAATGTGTTCCTGACTGGCGCGCATCACGGCCAAATCGCGGGCGTGATAGCGTAGACTGTCCTGTTGTTTGTACGAGCCGTCGTGTTCTTCATCAACAATGATGATCCCCAAGTTGGCAAACGGGGTGAATAACGCCGAGCGGGTACCAATGATGATTCCGGCTTGATTATCGCGGCCAGCCAACCAGGCCACCATGCGTTCGGTGTCGTTTAACCCCGAGTGAATGGTCTGTAACGGCACATTAAAACGACGACGGAAGCGGTTGATGGTTTGCGGGGTTAGGCCAATTTCCGGCACTAAGATCAAGGCTTGTTTGCCCGCCGCCAAGATAGGTTCGAGCACATTGAGGTAGACCTCGGTCTTTCCCGATCCCGTCACCCCTTCCAATAAATAACAACCGAAGGCCTCTTGGGCGTTCACCGCGGCGACGGCCACGGCCTGCTCTTCATTCAGGCGGGGCTTTTCTTCGGTGACGGCAAAATCGGGCAGCCAAGGGCGCAGGGCTTGTTGCTCCGTGACGCTTTCAATCCAGCCTTTCTTCGCCAACGTGGTGAGGGTGGCGGCCGTGATGTCTTCGGCCAGTAAGGCTTCATGGCTCACTTTTCCTCGGCGCAGTGCCTGCAATACTTGTTGCTGTCGCGGGGCATTTTTCAGCGTGGTGGCCGCCTGCTCTTGCCCACTGGCGGTGAGTTGCCAAACTTTTAAACTGGCCGGTGAGGCTTCACGGCCTTTGCGTAATAGGGCGGGCATGGCGTTAGCCAAGGTGTCACCGAGCGGGTATTGGTAAAAACGGCTGGCCCAGGTCAGCAAGTTGAATAAAGGTTGGGGCCACAATGGCGCACTGTCGAGGACTGCCGTGATCGGCTTGAGTTGCTCGAGCGGGAAGTCAGAGTGATCGGTCTGCGCGATCATAACGCCCACCAAGTGTTGACGGCCAAACGGCACCTTCACGCGCCCGCCGATCATGGGATGCTGGCCGGCTTTGATCAGGTAATCAAATTGTTTGTCGAGAGGGACTGGCAGTGCCACACGGGCGATGTTGGGCGTCATATTAAACCGCGAAATGAGCTGGAACTAAGAGGGGGCAGTGTACCTCGGCAGAGGGCTAGCGGCAAAGCCGTGACTAAAGCGGTGAGGATCAGTTGATTTTGGCAATATGATTGATTACTATACGCCGCCTAATTTGGTGTATTGGAAATTGCCAATACGCTGACTATTTTTTTAATGACGTGTGGTGCCCGGCTTAGGATCGGGAGAGCGACACGGCCTTACTTTTGAGGTTATCCCATGAAACAAGGTATTCACCCAGAGTACTCTCCAGTAAACGCACGTTGTTCTTGTGGCAACACTTTCGTCTTCAACTCTACTATGACTAAAGACGTGAACCTAGACGTGTGTGACAAATGTCACCCATTCTACACTGGTAAGCAGCGTGTAGTTAGCTCTGGTGGCCGTATCGACAAATTCAACAAGCGTTTTGGTGCTCTTACTACTAAGTAATTGCCCGCTTGAATGTCGTAAAAAAGGAACGCAATTGCGTTCCTTTTTTTATGCCTGCGATTTGTCGGCCTTGTGGGTCGGCAGTATGTATCGTGTATCGGTATTGATTGACAGACAGAAACAAAAAAACCAGCCCAAGGCTGGTTTTTTTGTTTGCATCGCTTGTTGAAGACTTATTCGTTAATGTCTTCGTATTTGATGCCCATTTCTTCCATCAGGCTTTTCGCCTCTGCGGGCAGATCATCCGGGCGATCTTTACGGATATCATCATCCGTTGGCAGCGGCTGACCGGTGTAGGCGTGCAGGAAAGCTTCACACAATAGCTCGCTGTTGGTGGCGTGGCGTAAGTTATTGACCTGACGGCGAGTACGCTCATCAGTCAGGATTTTTAGCACCTTCAGTGGGATCGAAACCGTGATCTTTTTTACTTGTTCGTTTTTCTTTCCGTGTTCCGCGTATGGACTGATGTATTCGCCATTCCACTCTGCCATTGTTAACCTTCTCAGCGATGTTAGATTGAAGAAATAGTAATAGACCTGAATTCTAGCGGGATTTACCGCTACAAGCAAAGACATATAGACGTCTGGAAGTGTTGACGTCTTTTGTGAATGTGGTTATGTTGTTGCATAATCGTTATTCATCATCGGGTTCACCCTACAAGGATAGTAAATATGAGTGACCAGAAGCTTGCTACCGTTGCCGTTCGCGCCGGCATCGACTCGGATACACAATTCAATGCGGTGGTACCGCCACTGTATCTGACCTCGACTTACAGCTTCCCCCAATTGGGTGAGGTGCCTACCTTTGACTATTCTCGTTCCGGTAACCCGACGCGCAATACCTTGGCGGATGCCCTAGCGACCTTAGAAGGGGGCGCCGGTGGGGTGGTGACCAATTGTGGTACCGCCGCGATGAACTTGCTGGTGTCTGCGTTATTAGGTCCAGATGATTTGATTGTCGCGCCGCATGACTGTTATGGCGGCACGTACCGTCTGTTTGATACTCGCGCCCAAAAAGGCGACTTTAACGTCTGCTTTGTTGATCAGACCGATCCCCTCGCACTGGCGGATGCATTGGCGAAAAAACCCAAGCTGGTGTGGGTCGAAACCCCGTCGAATCCGCTGTTACGCATTGTCGATGTCGCTGAGTTATGTGCCGCTGCCCATCAAGCCGGTGCATTAGTGGCGGTGGATAATACGTTCTTATCGCCGATCCTCCAACAACCACTTTCACTTGGCGCCGATTTTGTTGTCCATTCTACCACTAAGTACATTAACGGCCATTCCGATGTGCTCGGCGGCGTGCTGATCGCCAAGACTGACGCGCACGCAGAAACCTTGTCGTGGTGGGCGAACTGTATCGGTGCAACCGGTGCGCCGTTTGATGCTTACCTGACGTTGCGTGGGCTGCGCACACTGGCTCCTCGCATGCGCATGCATGAAGAGAACAGCGCCCAAGTCTTGGCGTACCTTCAGCAGCAACCGTTAGTGGGCACGCTTTACCACCCGAGTCAGCCCGATCATCCCGGGCATGACATTGCCCTGAAACAGCAAAAAGGCTTTGGCGCGATGCTGAGTTTTGAGATCAATGGCAGCATGGCCCAGTTGGAAACCTTTGTGCGTGAGCTGAAGTGTTTCTCTCTGGCGGAATCGTTAGGTGGCACGGAAAGCCTGATTTGCCATCCGGCGAGCATGACCCACCGTGCGATGTCGGATGAAGCGCAAGCCGAAGCCGGCTTGAAAACCTCGTTACTCCGGTTGTCGGTCGGCTTGGAAGACCCGAGTGATTTGATTGCAGACTTGGCGCAGGCCTTTGCGCAGGCAGAGAAGGTGGCAGTATGACGGCGATGAGCGGACGGCAATTACATAAATTCGGTGGCAGCAGCTTGGCCGATCCCGCCTGTTATTTACGGGTGGTGGCGATCCTACGTGAGTATTCGGGCGCAAATGATCTGGTGGTGGTGTCTGCTGCCGGCAAGACGACCAATCAGTTGATTGAGTGGGTGTCACAGCTAGAGAAAGACGGCCGACAAGCCCATGAAACGCTGCAAGCTATCCGCGCATTTCAGCAGCAACTGATTGAAAGCTTGCTAGACGGCGAGACGGCGGATGCGTTACTGACACAATTACATTTTGAACTCGGTGAGTTGGCGCGCTGGGGGGAAAGCCCACTGAGTGAAGCGCAAGTGGCGAGTGTGCTGGGACATGGTGAAGTGTGGTCGGCCCGTTTATTGGCGACGTTGCTGACACAGCAGCAGTTGCCGGCAACCAGTGTCGATTCACGGCTATTCTTGCGCGCCGAACGCGCTGCGCAGCCCGAAGTGGATCGCGGCCAATCTTGGCCCTTGCTGCAAGAGCAGCTTGCTCAGCATAATCAGTACCGTGTCGTGATCACTGGATTCATGGCGCGCAACCAAGCCGGTGATACCGTCTTATTGGGGCGCAATGGCTCGGACTATTCTGCCACGGTGATTGGGGCGTTGGCGGATGTCACGCGCGTGACCATCTGGAGTGATGTGGCCGGTGTCTACAGTGCCGATCCGCGTAAAGTGGAAGATGCCTGTTTACTGCCGCTATTGCGCTTGGATGAAGCCAGTGAACTGGCCCGTTTGGCGGCCCCCGTGCTGCACAGCCGTACGTTACAACCCGTGGCGCAGAGTGCCATCGATCTGACCTTGCGCTGTAGCCATGAGCCAGAATCAGGCTCGACCCGGGTTGAGCGTGTCTTGGCGTCTGGCCGAGGGGCGAAAATCATTACCTCGTTAGACGATGTGTGTTTGATCGCGCTGACGATCCCCCGTTCGCACGACATCGCATTGGTGGAAGCCGAGCTCGAGCGTATTTTGTCGCGTGCCCAATTGCAGCCGCTGGCACAAAGTGTGGAAGCCGATAAAGGCCGTATCCAATTGGCCTATACCGGTGAGGTGGTCAACAGTGTGCTGGCCCTGTTGCAAGACAGCGGTGTCGCAGCGGAGTTGCGTTTGCGTGATGGTTTCTCTTTGGTGGCGGCCGTGGGCGCGGGCGTGGTGAGCAATGCCATCCATTGCTACGGCTTTTATCAGCAGCTGAAAGGCCAGCCGGTGGAGTTCATGGCGGAGTCGCGCTCTGGACTGAGTTTGGTGGCGGTACTGCGTAAGGCTGATACCGATCGTTTGTTGCCGCGTATTCACCAAAGTTTGTTCCAAGCCCAAAAGCGGATTGGTTTGGTGCTATGTGGCAAAGGCAACATTGGCAGCCGCTGGCTGAGCTTGTATGACAGCCAGCGCGTGGCGTTAGAGAAGCGCCATGGCATGAGCTTCACCTTGATCGGCGTGGTCGACAGCAGCCGATTGTGGATTGATCTGGCGGGCATTGAGCCTCAGAAAGCGCTGGATCATTTTGATGATGTGGCACAAGCCTACCAACCCGGGGCATGGATCGACACTCTGGCCGCCCACGACTACGATGATGTCATCGTGTTGGATGTCACGGCCAGCGCAGAATTGTCAGCGCGTTACCCGCAAATTGCGGAAGCGGGGCTGCATTTGATCTCAGCGAACAAGGTGGCCGGCTCAGCCAGTGGCGAGCAGTATCACGCGGTGATTGATGCGTTTGCCAAGAACAGCCGCTTGTGGCTCTACAATGCAACGGTGGGGGCGGGCTTGCCGGTTAACCATACCGTGCGGGATTTGTCGGAGAGCGGGGATGTGATCATCGCCCTGTCCGGGATTTTCTCGGGGACCTTGTCATGGTTGTTTCAGCAGTATGATGGCAGCATTCCGTTTTCTCAGTTGGTGGAACTGGCGTGGCAGCAAGGGTTGACGGAGCCGGACCCACGGCATGATCTTGATGGCAGTGACGTGATGCGTAAGCTGGTTATTTTAGCCCGCGAATCCGGTTTGGATCTCGAGCCAGAGCAGGTGAAAGTGGAAAGCTTGGTGCCAATCAGTTTAGCCGAGCTGTCTATTGATGCCTTTTTTGAGCAGGCCACCGAGTTGGATGAATTGCTGTTGGAGCGGTTAGTCAAAGCTAAGAAAGAAGACAAAGTGCTGCGCTATGTCGCGCGCTTGGATCGCCACGGCAAAGCCGCCGTGGGCGTAGAAGCCCTGCCGGTTGAGCATGCGTTGGCGAACCTGCTGCCGTGCGATAATATTTTTGCCATTGAAAGCCGTTGGTACCGAGAAAACCCGTTAGTGATCCGTGGTCCAGGGGCGGGAAGGGATGTTACTGCTGGTGCATTATTGTCGGATATCAACCGATTGGCGGGCATGCTCTAGCGGGGGATATGCTTCATCACGGAGCACTCAAAGGGAAACACTCGGCAGCTTCTCTGCTGAGCAGTTGATTGTTTCACCTGTATGACGAAGCCCGCGATCCGCGGGCTTTTTGCGTTTGGCGAAGGTGAAGATCCTGCAACTTCTACTTGAGAAATATTCATGATCATCCGGTTGACATTGAATTGGTTACACGACATTCTGTAGACATATAGACGTCTAAACGGATGTTTTGCGTCAGGGTTCAGGGAGTGGCCAACGGCCAATACAGAAAGGAAGGGATTATGGGCTATTCATACGCAGGCCAGTTGGACGTACTCAATCAGAATATTGCTGATTTGGATGGCAATATTAACGTGTCATTTGAATTTTTCCCGCCAAGCAGCGAGCAGATGGAAAAAACGCTGTGGCAGTCTATTCACCGTCTTAAAACCCTGAAACCAAAATTTGTTTCTGTGACCTACGGGGCCAATTCCGGGGAGCGTGATCGCACCCATTCCATCATAAAAGACATCAAAGAGCAGACTGGCTTAGTGGCAGCCCCGCATTTAACGTGTATCGATGCCACGCGTGATGAACTGCGTACCATCGCCCGTGATTACTGGAATAACGGTATTCGCGATATCGTCGCGCTACGTGGCGATTTGCCCCCACAAGGCGGCAAGCCGGACATGTATGCGGCCGATTTGGTGGCGCTACTGCGTGAAGAAGCGGACTTCGACATTTCTGTGGCGGCGTATCCGGAAGTGCATCCTGAAGCGAAAAGTGCGCAGGCGGATCTGATCAACTTAAAGCGTAAAGTCGATGCGGGGGCCAGCCGTGCCATTACCCAATTCTTCTTTGATGTCGAAAGCTACCTGCGTTTTCGTGACCGTTGTGTGGCGGCGGGCATTGATGTGGAAATCGTACCGGGGATCTTGCCGGTATCGAACATGACACAGGCCAAGCGTTTCGCGTTGGCGAATAACGTGAAAGTGCCGGGTTGGCTGGAAAAGCAGTACGAAGGGCTGAACGATGACTTGCTGAGCCGCCAGATGGTTGGCGCGAGTAATGCCATGGACATGGTGCGTGTTCTTAGCCGCGAAGGGGTGAAAGATTTCCACTTTTACACCTTGAACCGTGCAGAACTGACGTATGCGATTTGCCACACTCTAGGTGTACGCGCGGAGCAAGAAGCGTAATCTCCCTCCCCTCATGCTTTCGCCCGAAAGGGGAAAGCCCCGCATAAAAAAAGCCGCATTTCTGCGGCTTTTATTATGATTGCGACATGCAAAAGGAATTACAGGGCCACGGCGCTACCAGGGGCATCCATGTCTTTTAATTCCACCAACACTTCTTCCGCCCAATCAATCCATGCCTGACGATTATGAATCGCACGGCGTAGCGTTAGACGATCAAGACGGGATTGACGATCCATGTTGCGGTAGTCTGCAAAATGGACGTTTTCCATCTCATTGTAATGGTTTAGTAAAGTGTGTGATTCTTCAATCAGTCCTTCAAGCTGCTGCTGCATTGGGGTGGAGTTATAGACTCCACAAACCACCAATTTGGCAGAAAACTCATCACGAATGGTTGGGTTTTTGGCTGACTCTTGGAACCACTGAAACAGTGCTTGGCGACCGAGGTCGGTAATCGAATAGACTTTTCTATCCGGCTTGCCGTCCTGTGGCTCCAGTTTGCACGTCACTTGATCATGACTGGCCATCTTATTGAGTTCACGGTACACCTGCTGATGACTGGCTTTCCAGAAATAACCGATGCTGTGTGAAAACTCTTTAGTGATATCGTAACCTGTGGCATCGCGGCTGCTCAGCACAGTTAAAATAACGTGTGGTAGTGACATCTCTTCTATCCGTTAAAAATACTACAAAAAGAAACTCAACCAGGCAGGCGTGAATGCCAGAACAATGCCCTTCCGCTCTATGGCGTTATTATAATCATATTGTTGCAGTGCCTGATCAAGATCACGTAGCATACACATCAAACGAGAAATTAGCGATATCAGAGCGAAATATCGAGAAAATCAGATGTAACCAATTCCTCGTCTTGTGATGCCGGTCTATCTATTGATTTTTTTCACTATGCAAGCAGTTTAGATTCATCAGTGTTCACACAGCACCTTTTTACCCTAGCCGAGGCGTAAAAAAGTCAGTGTCTCATTGTTGAGTTGCGGTGGAATAAGTGGCAGAAAATGGAATTTTTAGAATAAAAAAAGGCCACATCGTGTGGCCTTTTTTAGACAGTTCGCGAGGGCGAATTAGCCGGTGTTACGCATACCGGTTGCGATCCCGGCGATGGTAACCATCAGGGCTTCTTCCAGCATTGGCGACAGGGCTTCTTGCTGACGAGTACGGTACAGCAATTCCGCTTGTAGCATGTTCAACGGTTCAATGTAGATATTACGCAGGCGGATAGACTCCGCGCCCCATGGGTTTTGTTCCATCAAGTGCGCGCTGTTTTCCACCGTCAGCACGGCTTTGATGTCACGCTGCAATTGATCACGCAGCTGTTGACCCAATGGCCACAACGACTTATCCGTCAGGCGCTGGTCGTAGTACTGCGCGATGCCCATGTTGGTTTTGGTGAAGACCATTTCCAGCATGCCCAGACGGGTCGAGAAGAAGGGCCACTCGCGGCACATTTCTTCGAGCTGCGCAGCATGGCCTTGGTCGATGGAATATTGGATCGCTTCACCGGCACCCAGCCAAGCTGGAAGTAGCAAGCGGTTCTGACTCCACGCAAAAATCCATGGGATGGCACGTAAGCTTTCAACGCCACCGTTCGGGTTACGCTTGGCTGGACGCGAGCCCAGTGGCAATTTGCCCAGTTCCAGTTCCGGTGTGGCGGCGCGGAAGTACGGCACGAAGTTTTCGCTGCCACGGACCACGTGACGATACGCGTCGCAAGAGACGTCAGAAAGCACGTCCATCAGTTCACGCCAATCTTGTTTCGGTGCCGGTGGCGGCAGCAAGTTCGCTTCTAAAATGGCGCTGGCGTACAAGCTCAGGCTATTGACTGCCACTTCTGGCAAGCCCAGCTTAAAGCGGATCATTTCCCCTTGCTCTGTCACGCGTAAGCCGCCTTTCAGGCTGCGCGGTGGCTGAGACAACAGTGCCGCATGCGCGGGTGCACCGCCGCGACCAATGGAGCCGCCACGGCCGTGGAACAGGGTTAATTCAACATTGGCTTGTTCACATACACTGACCAAGGCTTCCATGGCGCGATATTGTGCCCAGCCTGCGGCCATCACACCGGCATCTTTGGCGGAATCGGAGTAGCCGATCATGACCATTTGGTAATTTTGAATAAAGCCACGGTACCAGTCGATGTTCATTAACTGGGCGATCACCGCTTCGGCATTGTTCAAGTCATCCAGCGTTTCAAACAGCGGACAGACGTCCATGCGGAACGGACAACCGGCTTCTTGCAGCAGCAAATGAACGGCCAGCACATCAGACGCCGTACGCGCCATCGAAATGACATACGCGCCTAAGGCTTCACGGGGTTGTTGGGCAATGGCTTTGCACGTGGCAATCACTTCACGGACGTCATCCGACGGTTCCCAGTCACGTGGCAATAGTGGACGTTTTGAGGCCAGTTCACGGACCAAGAACGCGATTTTGTCTTGCTCACTCCACTGTTCGTAATCGCCCAGACCCAGATAACGGGTTAGCTCAGAAATGACGTTGGAGTGGCGGGTACTTTCCTGACGAATATCTAGGCGTACCAAGTGCACACCGAAACATTTCACGCGGCGCAATACGTCAAGTAACAGGCCGTCAGCAATGATGCCCATGTCGCACTCATGCAGCGACTGGTAACACGCGTGCAGCGGTGTCCACAGTTGATCGATATGGTCGATAATGCCAAAGCTTGGGACATCGAGCCCTTTGATTTGCGCATCTAACACATCGCGGGTGTGAGTAAGCTTGCTGCGCAGATCTTTTAAGATCGCACGGTACGGTTCGTGTTCATCACCGGCCAGTTCACGAAGCTGATCATTACAACGCACCATCGACAGTTCGTTAACCAGTTCTTGAATGTCTTTCAGATACAGATCGGCCGCTTTCCAACGTGACAGCAACAATACTTCACGGGTCACGTTAGACGTGACAAACGGGTTACCGTCACGGTCGCCACCCATCCAAGATGAGAAGGTGACGGGCGAGGCATCAATCGGTAGGCCTTCGCCTAAGTGTTGCTCCAGTTTTTCATCAAACTGGCGCAGGAATTCGGGTACGGCTTGCCACAGTGAATTTTCAATCACCGCAAAGCCCCACTTCGCTTCATCCAAAGGGGTCGGGCGTTGCTGACGGATCACGTCAGAGTGCCAGGCTTGCGCGATCAGCTGCTCAAGGCGGCGTTCAACACGTTGGCGTTCACTGGCAGACAGTTCACTGAGTTCAAGTTGGGACAAGCATTTGTTGATTTGCACCAGCTTGTGGATCATGGTGCGGCGTGCAATTTCGGTCGGGTGGGCGGTTAACACCAAGTCGATGTTAAGGTCGCGGACCGCCTGAAGGGAATCTAATTGGCTGACGTCTTGGTCGGTGAGCTTCGCGAACAAGGCATCAATGGAGTCTGGGCTGCAGATATGTTCTTCGCTGTGGCGAGAAACGGTATGGTACTGCTCGGCAATATTGGTCAGGTTCATGAACTGACTGAAGGCGCGGGCTACCGGGAGTAACTGATCATCCGGCAGGTTTTGCAATTCTTCGATCAGCTTGGCGCGATCGTCTTGATTGCCTGCACGGGCCGATTTAGACAGTTTACGGACGGTTTCGACCTTGCTCAGGAGTTCTTCACCGTGCGCATCCTTGATGGTATTGCCCAGCATGTGGCCAAGCATACTGACATTGCTTCTCAGCGCGCTGTACTTTTCGTTCATATCGCATCCATCTCGTAAGTTTATTACATCCAATTACAGTCTTGTAAGCACACAATCTAGCCGTGATCCCACTTTGAGGTCAACATCCATTGCATTTACCGCCAAGAAAACACCGCTGCATTGATTTTTGTCATAAATTGAAATTGATCATGTAACAAATTTTCGTAACTCTGTGGAAATAAAGCACAAAATGCGCGTGCTTCTTATTCGTTTCGTCTTATCTATTGTCATTTCTGTCATTGGTAGAGCATTGTACTGCTTGAATGCAAGCGTGACGAAAGGGTGACCGGTACCCGCCCTCTAAAGATGGCTTTTTTTTCATCAATTCACCGTTCAATGGTTGACAGGTTAAGCAATAATAAGTAAACATATAAATTCATAGGATGTGAATAAAAATACTGATTGCTGGGATCTATACCGCATAACGATGTGAATACCCCACAACAGTTTGACTCTTGCTCGATGAGGAATTTGTTAACATGAGCCAAGCGACCCCGTTTTACCCCCTCTCTCTTCGACGACGCTAAGTCTTCATCGCTTGGCGCTGTTTCGCGCCCCTCAGGCAAGCGTTGTTGCCTGCCAAAGACGCACACAGTCACGAACGACACCTTCTACCCACAAGATAAAGACGGATCGAATATGTTGAACACCCTGATTATAGGTGCCAGCGGCTACACCGGTGCTGAGCTGGCCAAGATGGTACATGACCACCCCCACCTTGCATTGCAGGGCCTGTATGTGTCGGCCAACAGTGCCGATGCGCACACCCCGATCAGTGCTTTGCACGGTCAGCTGAAAGGCATTGTGGATTTGCCGTTGCAACCACTGGATAACCCGGAGGCGATTGCACAAACCGCCGATATCGTACTGTTGGCGACTGCGCATGAAGTCAGCCACGATCTCGCGCCTATTTTTCTGGCGGCAGGCTGTCAGGTGTTTGATTTATCCGGTGCGTTCCGGGTGAAGGGTGACAGCTTCTATACCCAGTATTACGGTTTCGCTCATCAACACCCGGCGTGGGTCGACCAAGCGGTGTACGGTTTAGCGGAGTGGAATCATGCCGCGATTGCCCAAGCGCAGTTGGTGGCGGTGCCGGGCTGTTATCCCACGGCTGCGCAGTTAGCGTTAAAACCCCTGTTGGAAGCCGGGTTGATCAATACCGCGCAATGGCCGGTGATCAATGCGGTTAGCGGCGTGACCGGTGCCGGACGTAAAGCGACTATGAATAACAGCTTTTGCGAAGTGAGCTTTAAAGCGTACGGGATTTTCACCCACCGTCATCAACCTGAAATTGCCGCGCATTTGGGTCAAGACGTGATCTTTACCCCGCACCTTGGCAACTTTAAACGTGGGATCTTAGCCACGATCACGGCTAAGTTAGCCGATGGCGTCGATGAAGCGCAGGTCGCTGCGGCGATGGCCAACGCTTATGGTGCCGCCAGCGATAAACATGCCGTGCGTTTGCTGGCCGATCAACCGGTTGAAATCCAAAGTGTAGTGAACACCTGTTTCTGTGACATTGGCTGGCACTTACATCAGGGTCACATTGTTTTAACCTCGGCAATTGATAACTTATTAAAAGGTGCGTCGGCGCAAGCGATGCAGTGCATAAATATTCGGAACAATTTTCCGCAGTTAACCGCGTTAGTGTAGGGTTGGGAGAGTCGAGATGAGTCAGGTTCCTTTAGTCATCAAATTGGGCGGCGCGGTGCTGTCGTGCCATGAAACGTTAGACAAGCTGTTTGGTGCAATTCGTCTTTATCAGCAACAAGCGCAGCGTCCGTTGCTGTTGGTGCACGGTGGTGGCTACTTGGTGGATGATTTGATGGCCAAGTTGCAGCTGGAAACGGTTAAAAAAGACGGCTTGCGTGTCACACCGGCGGATCAGATTGGCTATATAACAGGGGCATTGGCCGGCACGGCGAATAAGTTGTTGCAAGGCCAAGCGATGAAAGCGGGCGTGGCGGCGGTGGGGCTGAGTCTGGCCGATGGTGGCTTGTGCCACATCACCGAATTGGATCCTGAACTGGGGGCGGTAGGGAAAGCCGCACCGGGTGACAGCACCTTGATGACCCAGATCAT
The DNA here is from genome assembly GCF_050337005.1 of Photobacterium japonica. Taxonomy (NCBI): domain Bacteria; kingdom Pseudomonadati; phylum Pseudomonadota; class Gammaproteobacteria; order Vibrionales; family Vibrionaceae; genus Photobacterium; species Photobacterium japonica. Next base: position 169,348 of record NZ_JAKJSN010000007.1, read on the forward strand.
GGCGAGCGGCTTTTTGCCCATCATCAGTTCGATTGGGCTGGATGCATCGGGGAACCTGATGAACGTCAATGCCGATCAAGCGGCGGTCGCCGTGGCGGCGGCGCTGGATGCCGAATTGGTACTGTTGTCTGACGTAAGTGGTGTATTGGATGGCAAAGGGCATTTGATCCCAGCATTGAATGAAGAGAAGGCCGAAAGCCTGATCCAACAAGCGGTGATCACCGACGGCATGATTGTCAAAGTGCGTGCCGCCTTTGAGGCCGCCAAGGCACTCGGTCGTCCGATTGAAGTAGCGACCTGGCGTTACCCAGACAAACTGGGTGCGCTGTTTAACGGCGAGAGTATTGGGACCAAATTTTCAGTTTAGCGACGTATTGTGTGGCAGTGAATGTCGACGCATGCAGAACACCTTTTTTGACAACCTTTTTAAGACACTATTTAAGACAATAGCCTGAGCGGGACGATCGCCGAACAGGTAAGCAGGAGAGCATTATGAGTCAGGTAAAAAAAGTAGTATTGGCCTATTCCGGCGGTCTGGACACATCAGCCATCATTCCTTGGCTGAAAGATAACTATGACTGTGAGGTTGTGGCGTTTGTGGCCGATGTCGGTCAAGGTGCCGCTGAGCTGGAAGGGATTGAAGCCAAAGCGTTGGCCTCTGGTGCGTCGGCGTGTTACGTCGCCGATCTTAAAGAAGAATTGGTCGCCGATTATATCTACCCGACGCTAAAAACGGGCGCGGTGTACGAAGGTAAGTACCTGTTGGGTACGTCAATGGCACGTCCCATCATTGCCAAAGCGCAAGTTGCGTGTGCATTGGAAGTGGGGGCGGATGCCTTATGTCACGGCTGTACCGGTAAAGGTAACGACCAAGTGCGTTTTGAAAGCTGTTTTGCCGCGTTGGCGCCGCAGCTAAAAGTGATTGCACCGTGGCGAGAGTGGGACATGCGTAGCCGTGAAGATCTGCTTAACTACTTGGCTGAGCGTGATATTCCTTGTAGCGCCTCGCGGGCGAAAATCTACTCGCGTGATGCGAATGCTTGGCACATTTCCACCGAAGGCGGTGTGCTAGAAGATACATGGAACGAACCGGATGCAGAGTGCTGGGCATGGACCAAAGATCCAGAAGAAGCACCGAACACCCCTGAGCTAGTGACAGTCAGCATTGAGAAAGGCCAGATTGTGGCGGTAGATGGTGAAGCGATGTCACCGTACAACGTGTTGGTTTATCTTAACAAAAAAGGGATTGAGCACAGTGTCGGTCGTATCGACATCGTGGAAAACCGTATGGTCGGTATGAAGTCGCGTGGTTGTTATGAAACCCCGGGCGGCACCATCATGATGGAAGCCTTGCGTGCGGTTGAGCAATTAGTGCTGGATAAAGAGTGCTTTGATTTCCGTCAGACCGTTGGGCTGAAGTTCTCACACCTTGTCTATGACGGCCGTTGGTTTACCCCGTTGTGTCAGTCATTGTTGGCCGCTGCCGATGTGATTGCGCAAGAGGTGACCGGTGAAGTGGTACTGAAACTGTATAAAGGTAACGTGACTGCGGTACAGAAGCGCTCTGATAACAGCTTGTACTCAGAAGAGTTTGCGACCTTCGGGGAAGATGAAGTGTACGACCAAAGCCATGCTGAAGGCTTTATCCGTCTGTACTCGCTGTCGAGCCGTATCCGTGCATTGAATGGACTGAAAAAATAAGTCTGCCATTCGCATAATAATACGATCCAAGACAACACCAGTCAGTTGAGCAAGTAGCATAGGAGAGGAACCATGGCACTCTGGGGTGGGCGGTTTAGCCAAGCCGCTGATACGCGGTTTAAGCAATTTAATGATTCATTGCGGTTTGATTATCGATTGGCCGAGCAAGACATTCTCGGCTCTATCGCGTGGTCAAAAGCCTTGTATCACGTTGATGTGCTGACCAAAGATGAGCAGCAAACACTGGAGTTGGCGCTCAATGAGCTCAAGCTGGCGGTCATGGACGATCCTGCGCAGATTTTGCGTTCGGATGCGGAAGACATTCACAGCTGGGTTGAACAGCAGCTGATCAGTAAAGTGGGCGACTTAGGTAAAAAGCTACATACCGGTCGCTCGCGCAACGATCAGGTGGCGACCGATCTCAAGCTGTGGTGTCGTCAGCAAGGGCATCAGTTACTGTTGATGATTGATCACTTGCAACAGCAATTGGTATCGGTCGCGAGTGAGCATCAAGGCACGGTACTGCCGGGGTATACCCATTTACAGCGAGCGCAGCCGGTGACGTTTGCCCATTGGTGTTTGGCTTATGTGGAAATGTTTGAACGTGATTATTCGCGTTTGCACGATGCGCTGGCACGTCTGGATACCTGTCCGTTAGGGTCGGGGGCCTTGGCGGGGACGGCCTATCCGATGGACAGAGAAGCTTTGGCACACAGCTTGGGCTTCCACCGTGCGACCCGTAACAGTTTGGATTCGGTCTCTGATCGCGATCACGTGATGGAGCTGCTTTCTACCGCGTCGATTTCGATGTTGCACTTGTCACGAATGGCAGAAGATTTGATCTTCTATAACTCGGGTGAGTCCAATTTTATTGAATTGGCCGATACCGTGACGTCGGGTTCGTCGTTAATGCCACAAAAGAAAAACCCCGATGCGTTGGAGTTAATTCGCGGTAAATGTGGTCGCGTCTATGGCGCGATGACGGGCATGATGATGACCGTGAAAGCACTGCCGCTGGCGTACAACAAAGACATGCAGGAAGACAAAGAAGGCTTGTTTGATGCGTTAGACAGCTGGTACGAATGCATGGAAATGGCCGCATTGTGCTTTGACGGGATTCAGGTTAATCACGAACGAACGTTGGAAGCGGCGATGCAAGGCTATTCCAATGCGACTGAATTGGCCGATTACTTGGTCGCGAAAGGGATCCCATTCCGCGAAGCGCACCACATTGTGGGTGTCGCGGTGGTGGCTGCAATTGCTAAAGGCTGTGCGTTAGAAGCGCTGTCGTTGGCTGAGATGCAGACGTTCTCACCGGTGATTGAGGACGATGTGTATCCGATCTTGACCATCGAATCGTGTTTGGAAAAACGCAGTGCCTTGGGCGGTGTCGCGCCGTTCCAAGTGGCGCATGCCATCAATCAGGCGCAGACGCGTTTGACTGAACGTGATAACGCGCGTGTGAACGTGCGCGTCTGATCGATAGGTATACTCCCGGCGGTAGGCGCCTGATACAACGTTGATGAAGCTCGCCCTCAGTGGCGGGCTTTTTTTTGCGTGTGGATCTGTCTAGCGCGTAGCAGGTGGGCAAGTAGCAAGAGCGTGGTGCCACAGGCGGCGACAAACAGCGTAATGGCTTCGACGGTGTGCGCGCGGTTGGCGTAAAACAGCTCCCAGATCAGCCAACAGAGTGGGCTGGCGATGGCCAGTTGGATCATGCAGCGTCGGCAGCGTCCGAGTTTTTGCATGAAAATCGAGGATGAACAGGCGCGGCAGCCCATGTCGGTTCCTTAATAGAGATCGTCAAATAACGTGAGAGGGCCCAGCATAGCATGTGTGCCGGCTATGTGAGAGAGGGCCTTGTAAAAGGGGATTGTGGTATGACGTAAAAAAGCCCTCGCGAAGAGGGCTTAGTAGAAAAAGAGAATCAATGGCGATTAGCAGCCTGGGCCACAATCCAAACAATGTTTGATCATGTCTGGACCTAGATGCAACTTGGCGTTCAAATCACGCAGGGCAGTACGTACCCCTTCTTCAATCACCGGGTGATAGAACGGCATGTCCAGCATCTCAGAGATGGTCATCTTATTTTGATGCGCCCAAGCCAGTAAGTGCGCCAAGTGCTCGGCATTTGGACCCATCATTTCAGCGCCAAGGAAGCGACCGGTACCTTGCTCCCCATAGACATGCAATATGCCTTTGTTTCGCAGCATCACACGGGAACGTCCTTGGTTCTCAAACGACACCACACCGGTTTCGAAACAACCACAAGTCCCCAAACGGTGGGTGATCTCGCGGTAGGTTTCACCCACCATCGCAATTTGTGGATCCGAGAACACCGCGGAGATTTTTGAGCGACGTAGGCCGGCACGGATATCAGGGAAGCGACCGGCATTGTCACCGGCAATACGGGCTTGATCGGCGGCTTCATGCAACAGTGGCAGCTGGTTGCTGGCATCACCGGCAATGAAAATCGACGGCACAGACGTTTGCAGTGTGAAGTGATCCGCGACCGGTACACCGCGCTGATCCACCGTCATGCTGGTGTGTTCAATCCCGATTTTATCGACATTCGGACGACGACCGGTGGCAGCCAGTACGTAATCGACGATAAAGGTTTCCAGCTCACCGGCATGGTTGATAAATTGGATTTCCACTTTATCTTCACCATCAATGCGCTTCATGCTTTCGATTTTGACATCGGCATCCAGATAGAACTCTTCTTTGAAGGCTTTATCAGCGTACGCCATGACGGCCGGATCGGTCAGTGGGCCTACTTGGCCACCCAGGCCGAACAGTTTGATGTCTACACCGAGGCGGTGCAGGGCTTGACCCAGTTCAAGGCCAATGACGCCAGGACCAAAGACCGCAACGGCTTGTGGCAAGTCGTCCCAATCAAACACATCATCGTTGATGATCAGGCGATCGCCCAATTCATTCCACACCGCTGGGTAAGCCGGACGCGAACCGGTCGCGATCACGATGCGTTTTGCATGCACAATGGTGTGGTCGTCAACTTGTAGCGTAGTGTCATCAATGAAAGCGGCGTAACCAGACAGTTTGTCTTCAGCCGGAATTTCATCCACCCCTTCCAGCACAAAACCAACAAAGCGGTCACGTTCACGCTTCACGCGATCCATGACTTCACGGCCATTGATCTCGATTTCACCTTGTGGATGAATACCAAAGCCCGGGGCTTTTTCGATGTGGTGAACGCTTTCTGCCGCGGCAATCAGTAGTTTGGAAGGCATGCAACCGACGCGTGCACACGTGGTGCCGTACGGGCCACCTTCAATCATGACGACGCTGTCAGTATGGGCTTTCGCGGCGCGGTAAGCCCCTAACCCTGCGGTACCACCACCAATAACGGCGACATCTACATTCACGTTTTTCATCGAATTCTCTCCACTCGGTGTTGCCAATTTTATGCATCGGGCCTGCGGAACAGGCCCTGAGTTGTTATGGGGTAGGGTTTAGCCTAGGTATACGTCTAGCTCTTCGCTGCCACCGATGTGTTTACCACCGATGAAGACTTGCGGTACGGTGCTGCGACCGGATACGGCACGTAGGCTCACGGTGGTTGCATCTTTACCCAGTACCACTTCTTCGTATTGTAGACCTTTGTCGATCAGCGCCTGCTTCGCTTTTGCACAGAATGGGCAACCCGGCTTGGTGAAGACAGTAATCGACTCTTGCAGTTTGTGCTCTGGTGCGATGTAGCCCAGCATGGTATCGGCATCAGAGACTTTGAACGGGTCGCCTGGTTCGTCGTTTTCGATGAACATTTTTTCAATCACGCCGTTGTTAACCAGCATGCTGTAACGCCATGAACGTGGACCAAAACCAAGGTCAGCTTTTTCTACTAGCATGCCCATACCTTGTGTGAACTCGCCGTTACCGTCTGGGATAAAGGTGATGTTTTCAGCTTCTTGATCTGCTTTCCATGCGTTCATCACGAACGTATCGTTGACAGAAACACACAGGATATCGTCGACGCCGTTTTCAGCAAAGATAGACGCCAACTCGTTGTAGCGAGGTAGGTGGCTAGAAGAACACGTTGGTGTAAATGCGCCTGGTAGGCTGAATACGATCACTTTTTTGTTAGCAAATAGATCGTTAGTCGTTACGTCAACCCACTGATCGTCTTGGCGAGTGTGGAACGTAACCTGTGGAACGGCTTGACCTTCTTTAGATACGAACATAATTAATGCCTCTAAATTTTAAAATATTGTTAGGTAAATATTGCAACCGGAGGATATTACTGCTTGTTGCTCCCTGTTGATGTGATCATTATGGGATTTTTGACTTGATAGCTCTAATCGTTTGCTGCTATGGTTTTGATAGTTTTTACCTATCAACATGGCGCATCGATGAATATTCGGGATCTGGAATACTTGGTTGCTCTGGCAGAGTATCGGCATTTTCGTAAGGCGGCAGAAGCGTGCTTTGTCAGCCAACCCACCTTGAGCGGACAGATCCGCAAACTGGAAACAGAGCTGGGCGCGGTGTTACTTGAGCGCACAAGCCGCAAGGTGCTGTTTACCGATGTGGGATTAACGCTGGTGGAGCAGGCGAAAAAAATCTTGCTGGAAGTGAAGGTACTGACGGAATTGGCCAGCGATCAGGGCGAGAGCATGTCTGGCCCTTTGCATATTGGCTTTATTCCGACGGTTGGGCCGTATTTGCTGCCGCACATTATTCCGCAAGTCAAAGCCCGCTTTCCTGATTTGGAAGTGTTCCTGCATGAAGCGCAAACTCATCAGCTTGTCCCGTTGCTGGATGAGGGGAAGCTCGATTGCGTGATTTTAGCGGCCGTGCAAGAAAGTGAAGCGTTCATTGAATTGCCGCTGTATCACGAGCCGATGGTGTTGGCGGTGCCGGAAGCTCACCCGTGGGCAGATAAAACGAAGTTACCGATGGATGCGTTAAATGGACAAACCCTGTTAATGCTGGGGGATGGCCATTGCCTGCGGGATCAGGCGATGGGGTTCTGTTTTGCCGCAGGGGCGAAAGAAGACGGCAGTTTCCGCGCCACCAGTTTAGAAACCTTGCGTAATATGGTAGCGGCAGGCAGCGGCATGACCTTGTTGCCGCAATTGGCGACCCCGCATGAGCGCGTGCGTGATGGGGTGTGTTATATCCAAGCCTATGATCCGGTGCCAAGCCGTTTGATCACCTTGGCGTATCGTCCGGGCTCACCGCTGAAAGGACGCTATGAGCAGTTGGCGACCTTGATCACTGCCCATTTAGAAGCTGTGTGGCCGAAAACTGCCAATGAGGATGCGGCGATCGGCCTGTAAATGCACGATGCTCGCGGCTGAACGACAGATAAAAAAAGAGCGCCTTTGGGCGCTCTTTTTGTTGGAGCCGTTAGGCTCATACCATTATGACGGAATGAGCCTGACGGTCGGCTTAGAACAATTCGTCTGAGCTGTCTGATTCGAAAATGCCATCAGCACCGGTTTCGCTTACCATCTCTTTCGGCTCAGTGCCGCTTTCAAAGTACTCGAACATGGAGCTGTGATCGGTACGGTTGGTCAGCTTGCCCGTTGCACGGTCAATGCGCACTTGAACGATATCGTCCGGCAGTTGTTTACGCTGCGCAGGCACATCTTCCAACGCTTGCTGCATAAAGTCGATCCATGCCGGTTGCGCGGTTTTCGCCCCGGCTTCGCCGCCTGAGATCTGGTTCTTATCGAGATTGTTGTTCCATGCCGTTCGGCCGAGATCACGGCTGTGATCATCAAAGCCGACCCATGCAGTGGCAACCACCCCTGGACCAAAGCCGGAATACCACGCATCTTTCGAGCTGTTGGTTGTACCGGTTTTACCACCGATATCATGGCGTTTCAGTTTCTGTGCGCGCCAGCCAGTACCGTTCCAACCGGAACCGTGACGCCAATCGCCGCCCCCCCAGATGTTACTTTCCAGCATTTCACGCACGAGGAACGCATTTTGCTCGGTGATCACCTGTGGCGCATAGTTTGGTGTGCCCGCCGCTGGCGTCTGTGTGTTACCCAGTGATTGTTCACTGATAGCGATATCATCCAGTGCCGGATTTGCCGGAGTTGGTGTGCCTGTGGCGCCTTGTTCGCGGCGGCATTCCTTGTTACAGGCAATGCTTGGATCGGCCTGATACACCACGTTGCCATACGGATCTTCGACACGCTCAATAAAGAACGGTTTGACGTAGTAACCGCCATTGGCAAACACGGCATACCCTTGTGCCACTTCAACTGGCGTCAGGCTACCCGCACCCAGTGCCAGTGGTTCTGCACGAGGCAAATCTTTCTTTTTGAACCCGAAGCGAGTGAGGTAGTTAATGGTTTCATCCAAACCGACACTTTGCAGCACGCGTACTGCCATGACGTTCTTCGACTGAGCCAAGCCCTGACGGACAAGGGTAGGGCCGTTGTACGTTGGCGGTGAGTTTTTTGGACGCCATGAGGTGCCCATGCTCTGATCCCAACGGTTAATCGGCGCATCGTTGACCAAGGTCGCCAGCGTCATGCCGTTATCCAGTGCGGCTGAGTAGATGAACGGCTTGATGGCCGACCCCACTTGGCGAATAGACATCGTGGCACGGTTAAACTTGCTATGAATGAAGTTAAAGCCGCCCACCATAGCTTTCACGGCACCGTCTTGTGGTGACATGGCGACAAACGCGGTATTGGCATCCGGCACCTGACTCAGTCCCCATGTCTCACCTTTTGGTTGAATCCAGATCTGCTGGCCGGCAGCGAGAATATCAGCCGCTGATTTTGGCGCAGGACCTTGACGGTTGTCAGAAATGAACTTACGCGCCCACTTCATGCTATCCCACTCAAGGGTATGGGTTTGGTCGTCTTTGGCTTGTACCGTGGCCGTTTTGCCTTTCACTTGCGTCACCACCGCTGGCATTAAATCGCCATAGGTCGGCTGCTTAGCAAGGTGAGCCGCAATATCACTGCTTTGCCATGCGGGCTCACCTTTCTTCCATAGGGTTTCTACCGCACCGCGGAAACCGTGGCGTTGGTCATAACCCAGCAGGTTATTGATCGCGGCTTGTTGCGCAGCAATTTGCATGTGCGAATCGGCCGTGGTGTAGATACGCATGCCAGAGGTATAGGCCGCATCACCGTAACGTTCCACCATCCATGAACGGGCTTGCTCGGCAAAGTAAGGCGCGCTTAATTCAATCTCAGCACCGTGGTAGCGAGCCACAATTGGCTCATTACGGGCTTGATCGTATTCACTCTGCGTGATGTAGCCTTCATCCAGCATACGACTGAGTACCACATTGCGACGCGTAGTGGCACGATCAACCGAATAGATAGGGTTCATGGTAGAAGGGGCTTTCGGTAAACCGGCAATAATAGCGATTTCGCTGAGCGTTAGCTGGCCGACTTCTTTACCAAAGTAGACTTGTGCAGCCGCGCCGACACCGTAGGCGCGGTAACCCAGATAAATCTTATTGAGATATAACTCTAAGATTTCATCTTTTGTTAGCAGTTGCTCGATATGGATTGCGATAAAAATCTCTTTGATTTTTCGCATGATCTTCTTTTCATTCGTGAGGAAGAAGTTACGAGCGAGCTGTTGGGTGATGGTACTGGCCCCTTGTTTCGCTGAGCCTGATGTCACGACCACGAACGCGGCACGTGCAATCCCGATGGGATCGATGCCTGGGTGGTCGTAATAACGACTGTCTTCCGTGGCAATAATCGCATGGATCAGTTGCGGGGGGATTTGATTAAGGGGGAGCGGAATGCGACGTTTCTCACCAAATTGTGAGATCAGTTTGCCGTCCGCACTGAAAACTTGCATCGGAGTCTGTAATTCAACATTTTTTAACGTTGCCACATTTGGGAGTTCTGGCTTTACATAAAGATAAAAGCCAAAAATTGTGGTGACTCCAAGAATAATGCAAATCAATGCAAAAATGAGTAGCCGCTTTATGAACTTCACTTGAGATTTCCCGTTACACCAACATTCGAGCGTTCAATATACTGCAACCAAGAGTATAAAGGTAACCTATGGAAAATTAACGCTATAACTTGGTGTTTGATTTAAGTAACAATTTTGCTTTTCCGTCTAAAGGGAGCATAGCACGGTATGTTTCGGAACCCACTAACAATTGGGATTGATATTGGTCACCACAGCGTCAAAGCCGTGGTGTTACGACAGAAGAAGGCGCGGCTCGAATTGGCGGCCTTTGCCGAGGTGGTGTTACCGGCATCTGTTGTTAACGAGCAGCATAGCGTGAACACCCCTGCCTTGTTGTCAGCAATGCGTAAATTAAAAAAGAGTTTACCGTTTGGGGCCAAGAACGTTGTTCTCGCGCTGCCAGACAGTGCCGTGATCAGCAAGGTCATTCAGTTGGATACCAACTTGAGTGACGATGAGTCGGTGTTTGCGGTAGAACAAGCGCTGAGTGCGTCATCCCCCTTTCCCATTGAAGAATTACGCTTAGACTTTTTTCCCTTGGCCTCACAATCCTTTTCGCAGCCCGCGCAGACCCAACCGGTTCAAGTGTTTGCGGCCCGACGTGAAACCGTCGACAGCCGTGTTGAGGCCATTCGCAAAGCGAAGTTGACGCCCAAAGTGGTTGAGTTGCAAACCCATGCGCTGCTCTGGCTCGAAGAATACGTGGCAGAGCAGCAGAACATGTCCGGTCAGTGGGGCGTGGTGAATGTGGGGAAATCGCGCACCGAGTTTTGCGTGAAGCCAGCAGGCAGCGCCGCGTACCACCGCGAGCTGGCCTTTGGGTGTCAGGCATTGCAAGGGGTTGATATGCATAAAAGCGATGACGAGAGCCCCCGCTTAGCCGTTTCCGCCGAACAGGCTGAGCAGTTTACCAAGCAATTAGTCGATGGCTTGAAACGTCAGTTACAGCTGTATAACTCCACCCATCCGCGCGCGGCCTTGCAAGGCTTGTGGTTGTGTGGCGGCGGACAAAGTGTGGTAGTCAGCGACATGCTAGAGCGCATGTTAGGGTTGGAAGTGCGTTGGTTGCATCCCTTCGCTTCGTTTGAACGCGATCAGAAAATGGAGATAGCGCTTGAGCAAGGCAGTTTCGGTCAGTATGCCGTTGCGGCAGGCTTGGCGCTGCGAGGAGGGGAGTCATCGTGATAGCAAAACTGAATTTACTGCCCTGGCGTGATGAAAAAAAGAAGCGCCATCAGGAACGATTTTGGACCCTTTTAGCCGGTAGTGCAGGTTGTGCATTACTGGCGCTTTGGCTTGCCAGCAGTTTAATTGGGCGCCAGCAAGACATGCAACAAGCCCGCAATACGCAGCTCAAGCAAGAAGTCGCGGTGTTAGAGAAACGCCTGGCTTTGCTGCCTGAGTTGGATCGCCAGCGCGATGCGTTGATCAAACGTCTGGCAGTGATCACCGATATTCAAAAAGGGCGCAACCACGTAACGCGCCTGCTTAGCTTGTTGCCGAGTGTCGTGCCGCAAGGGGTGTACTTGGATGATATGTCGATGGCGGGCAGTCATGTGAAGATCAATGGGATCGGTGATTCCAATGGCCGTTTGGCCACGCTGTTGTCCAACGGTGAACAGTCAGAATGGCTGGGACAGGTGGGCATGCACTCGATCGTTGTCAATAAAGACAAACCGCAGGAACAGAAAGAGTTTAAGGCCTCGTTCTCATTACTGTCGCCTGATGTGGTTGCCGCGAAGTCATCACAGGAGCAGTCACACGACCTGCAAGCTAACCAGCACGGAGGCGTAAATGAGTAATTGGCAAGATCTTGAACTGGACGAAATCACAGAGTGGCCTCTGCAGGCGCAAGCCTTGGTGGCAGGACTGTTCGCCATGTTGATTGCCGCAGTCGGCTATTGGTACTGGCTGTCGCCGATGCAAGATGAGTTAGAGCGCTTTAAGCAAACAGAAGTGGAATTGCGTCAGCAAGTGGTTCGCCGAGCGAACCAAGTGGCGGCATTACCGCAGGTGAAGCAGCAGATTGAAGAGCTTAAAGATCGCTATCAGCACGTCGTCGAGCAGCTACCGGAAGAAGAAGAATTAGCCAGCTTATTGGCGGATGTCAATGACATAGGTATCCGTAACGGCTTGGAATTTCAACGCATTGAGTGGGCGCCACGGGTTGAGCATCCGCTGTATTTTGAATTGCCGATTAGCATTGTGTTGACTGGGAAATACGAAGATATCGGCAATTTTTCTGCCGATATTGCACATTTACCCCGCATCGTGACACTGAATGACATCGATTTAGAACGCACCAAAAACGCGGGACGTGGTCATGCCTCTCGCATGACTGAGCGTACTGAGTTGTTATCGCTAAAAGTGTCAGCAACAACCTATCGCTTTAAAGCACCGGTGGGTACGACATCGGTTGAGGGGGAACAATGAGCAGGGTACGCGCAGCCAGTTTAACCGTATTGGTGAGCTTGCTCATGGGGTGTCAGGCCAATGATGACTCCATTTCACAGTTTATTGCACAGGCGCATGAACAGGCTAAAGCCGATGTGGAGCCGCTCGCTGAGCAGTCCTCGTTTATGGCGGAAGCGTTTGTGATGACCAGTTCACGGGTGCCATTTTTAAAACCGCGTCCGGAACGGGGGGAGCCCGTAGAGGGTGAGACACATGCCTGTTGGCAGCCCGCACCAAGAAAACAACAATCACCACTGGAAAGTTTCCCGTTAGGCCAGCTGAGTATGCGCGGTGTAATGGGTGACAATAATCTGCTTTGGGGATTGGTGTACACACCGGAAGGCAAACTGATAAAAGTGCGGGAGGGTTATTACCTCGGCCTGAATCATGGGAAGATTTTAAAGGTGAGCCCGAAGAGTATTGACATCGAGGAGATTCTGCCGGATGGCGAGGGATGTTGGCTGAAACGGCCGATGAAACTTACGCTGGTTAAGCAGGACAAGGCAGTTTAGTGAAGAGAATGAAATTATGACAAGGAAAGCATCGCAATATTTTGGGTTCTGGAAACTCGGCTTCAGTTGGCTGTTGCTCTTGGCGTTAACGGCAGGCTCTTCTGCGTTTGCCGCCACCGCCAATCAGGTGAAGAATCTGGACTTTACCCGTAATGGTCAGGGAGACGGGATACTCAAAGTGGAACTCAGTGACACGCGTTCAGTGGTGGACATGCGTCGTTCAGGGAAGCAACTGTATGTGGAATTGCACGATACCAATATCGCCGATGACATGATTTATGTACTCGATGTGAAAGACTTTGCAACCCGCGTGAACACGGTGGAATCGTTCCGTACCGACCGAGGCGTGCGCTTGGTTTTGACCATGAATGGCGGTTTTGAGTACGACTATGCGTCGAAAGGCAAGCTATTAGAAGTACGCGTTCAGGCGCCCGCGAAGAAAGCGGCGGCCAAGAATGCCTCGAAAATTACGTATAACAGCAAACCGATTTCAATCAACTTCCAGGACGTACCCGTGCGTAACGTCTTACAGCTGATTGCGGAATACAACGATTTCAACCTGGTGGTATCGGACACCGTTGAAGGGAACCTGACGCTGCGTTTGGATGACGTGCCTTGGCAACAAGTGCTGGATATCATTTTGGACGCCAAAGGCTTGGACAAGCGTGAGCAAGGCTCTGTCGTGATGATTGCGCCCAAAGAAGAGCTGGCGCGCAATGAACGTCAGGAACTGGAAGCGAAGCGTAAAGAAGAAGAGTTATCCTCACTGCGTTCTGAAATCATTACCATTAACTACGCCAAAGCGAGCGAGCTGGGTGAGCTGTTAATGAGTGAGGGTGATAGTGATGTGAGTATGCTGTCTGATCGTGGTTCGTTGCACATTGATGAGCGAACTAACTCACTCATTATCAATGATATTCCTGAAGTTCTGGATAACATTCGTGACATCGTGACCGCGTTGGATGTGCCCGTGAAGCAGGTACAGATTGAAGCACGTATCGTGACGATTGATGAAGGGGATATCGATGAGTTGGGTGTGCGTTGGGGGATTTTAAGTACCGACGGTAACAATACCATTGGTGGCTCGGTCGAAAGTAACTTGAACTCTGCAGGTTTGCTGGAAGATGGCGCTACGGTGGATGATTTCTTGAATGTGAATTTGGCAGCGACGAAAGCCGGCGCCTCAAGCATTGCATTCCAAGTGGCCAAAATTGGCGATGTTCTGCTAGATTTGGAATTGTCTGCATTGCAGTCTGAACAGAAAGCAGAAATTATCTCAAGTCCTCGACTGATGACCACCAACAAGAAAATGGCGTATATCGAGCAGGGTACTGAAATTCCTTACCTTGAAGCGTCATCAAGCGGTGCTGTGTCTGTGAGCTTCAAGAAAGCGGTCTTGAGCTTAATGGTGACGCCGCAAATCACGCCTGACGGTAAATTGGTGCTCGATTTGGTCGTGACCCAAGACCGTAAAGGGGAGACGGTACAAACAGGGACAGGCGAAGCAGTTGCCATTAGTACCCAGCGTATCGGTACCCAAGTGTTGGTGAACAATGGTGAAACAGTGGTGCTCGGGGGGATCTATCAGCACTCATTGAATAATACAGTTCGAAAAGTACCACTATTGGGTGATTTACCGGTATTGGGCGCCCTGTTCCGTCACAAATTGGATGAACTGGCGAAGCGTGAACTGCTTATTTTTGTCACACCTAAGATCGTCTATCAGTAAGATATTTTGATTCAACCCGGGGCGTACAGGCAACCTCTGTGCCCTCGGGGAGAATAAATCCCCACCTAGCTATTGCCAAAGGCAGTCTTGTCCTGAGATAATTTTCGGTCTTATCACGAATTAAAAGTGAGGAAGTTGGCGCCTCGGGCTTGTTTAATGAAAGCCTGCGGGCGGTGTCGTTTTATTAACCGCGCGTAAAATTTGCTAAAAATGGCTGAAAAACGAAATATTTTCCTGGTCGGCCCAATGGGTGCCGGCAAAAGTACCATCGGTAGACACCTTGCTCAGCAGCTGCATATGGAATTCTTTGACTCTGATACTGAGATTGAAGATCGCACAGGCGCAGACATTAGCTGGGTTTTTGATGTTGAAGGCGAAGCGGGTTTCCGTATCCGTGAAGAAAGCGTCATTGATGACCTGACTCAGGAGCAAGGCATTGTACTTGCAACGGGTGGGGGTTCAGTAATGAGCAAAGAAAGCCGTAACCGTCTGTCTGCTCGTGGTATCGTTGTATACCTTGAAACAACGATTGAGAAACAATTGGCACGTACTCAGCGTGATAAAAAGCGTCCTTTACTACAAACAGATACACCACGTGAAGTACTGGAAGCATTGGCTGACGAGCGTAATCCCCTGTATGAAGAAGTCGCTGACTATGTCGTACGTACTGATGATCAGAGTGCGAAAGTAGTCGCTAACCAAATCATCAAGATGCTTGAAGAGCGTTAATCAAAAAAACAGAGAGGCTGGCCATGGAACGGATCACCGTCGATCTCGGAGAGAGAAGTTACCCCATCTCCATTGGCGCCGAGTTATTTAATAACCCGGCGTTATTTTCCCCCGCACTATCTGCCCAGCAACGCGTTGTTGTGATCAGCAACGAAACGGTTGCACCTCTTTATGCCGATCAGATCATGCATACGTTGCAAAGCTTGTGCCGTGATATCGCGTTACTGTCATTGCCAGATGGAGAGCAGTACAAATCCCTCGATACGTTCAACCAAATCATGACGTTTTTGCTGGAAGGCAATTATGGCCGTGATACGGTGATTGTAGCGCTTGGTGGCGGCGTGATTGGCGATGTGGTTGGCTTTGCGGCGGCCAGTTTTCACCGTGGTGTTGATTTTTTACAAGTCCCGACAACGTTGTTGTCACAGGTCGATTCTTCCGTTGGCGGAAAAACGGCCGTGAACCATCCGTTGGGTAAAAACATGATCGGGGCGTTTTACCAGCCTCAAGCGGTTGTGATTGATACCCAGTGTTTGCATACGTTGCCGGCCCGTGAATTTGCGGCAGGTATCGCGGAAGTGATCAAATACGGCATCATTGCTGATGCCCCGTTTTTTGCTTGGCTTGAGCAGAACATCGAGAAATTGCAGGCGTTGGATGCAGAAGCACTCAACTATGCGATCAAACGTTGCTGTCAGCTTAAAGCCGATGTGGTCGCGGCGGATGAAAAAGAATCCGGTGTGCGCGCATTGCTGAATTTGGGCCATACCTTTGGTCATGCAATTGAAGCACAAATGGGGTATGGCAACTGGCTTCATGGCGAAGCGGTTGCCGCGGGCACCGTGCAGGCTGCACGTACAGCCCAATTGCAGGGACTACTCTCAGAGGCCGACGTGGTGCGTATTATCCGTTTATTGGAAAAAGCGCAGTTACCGGTACGCGGTCCAGAGGGCATGTCTTTTGATGCTTACATGAAACATATGATGCGGGATAAAAAGGTGCTGGCTGGCCAGTTACGTTTCATCCTGCCTACTGCGATTGGTCGTGCGCAAGTGGTGGCTGGGGTACCAGAAACCGTCTTGCGTCAGGCTATTACCGCCTAACGCTGTCAGTTCTGATGCGTACGGGTACCTTTCCTTATGCGCTGGATCTGGAGTCTCAGATCCAGTTGCTTTCTCGTCTGCAATTTCTGACCCGTTTTAGTACTAATTTAATCCAAGTGACTGGCCCAGAAGGGGCAGGAAAAACATGGCTTTCCCAACGTTACCTTGAACAATGGGCGGCTGTGCCACAACAAGCCTTATTATTGTGTCATCCCCAGCAAACCGACGCGCAACACCGCGCCTTTCTGTTACAGCAACTTGTGCCCAAAGCGGTATTTAATGAACACGATCCCATCGTCGACAGCATAGCGCGGATTTTTTCGTATGTTGCGGTCAATATGGTGATTGTCATTGATGATGCCCACCATTTAAGCCCTGCGATCGTGGCAGAGCTGTGGGTGCTTGTTCAGCAAGCTCGTGAGTTGAAACATTGGCAAATCAATGTGCTGCTGTTTGGTTATCCGAACCGACTGGACACGTATCTGGAAAAGATCACCCACGGGCAAGATACTCGGGCGCTGGATGTTGAGATCGCACCGCTATCGAATGAGGAAGCGTTGGCGTTTGTCGATGCGTGCGTCACGAAAGGGGATGAAGATGTGCAGCAGCGACGTGCTACCAAAGCACGTATTACCCAATGTGCCCCTTGGCCAGGTGCCTTGATGAAGTTAGAACAGGGAGAATCTCAGAATATGGATGCACAACGTACTCGTCGCCCATCCCCGTTAACCATGCTTATCGGAGTGATGGCATTGTTCGCCGTCGTGATGGGGGGGTGGTTTCTCTCTCCTGAGCCGGCGGACTCCATGACGGTGACAACGCCAGTGGTGGAGCAAACATCGGTATTAGAACAGGCAACAGCATTGCCACACACAGTCGCATCCGACGAGGGATCCGCGTTATCACCATCTTCTTCAGCGGTACAAGATGACACCGCGAGTTTGCCTCCAGAAATGCACTTAGAAGGCCTAACGGTCGGGCGCAGTGATGACAACCCGCGTTTAGTGGTGCCATCGGATGTGGTGGATGCCATGTTGGATGAGCAGCACGTCGGTGGCAGTGGTGAGCATGCTGCGGCAGCCCTGACATCCCCACAGATGGATTCTGCGACGGAAACGACAGAGTCAGTACCGGCACCAATGCCAGAGCCGTCTCCTGAACCCGCGCCGACTGCCGTGCCTGTTGCCTCAGTGACACTGGATACCGTTTCGCCAGTGGCAGAGCCTGTTAGCCGGGTTGAACTGGGGCATGAGTTGCGCGAGGTGCCACCGGCCCACTACGCCTTGCAACTCGCGGCCATGCAGTCAATCGCCGTCGCGCGTAATTTTATCGATGAATATGAAATCCACGATTTAGCTGTCGCGTATGAGACCCTGCGTAACGATCGCCTCTGGTACATCATTGTGACGGGCAATTACCCGGATATGCAAACGGCGCGTCAAGCCGAGCAGCGCTTGCCTGCCAACGTGCGCGCCTTGAAACCGTGGGTGAAGTCTTACGGGCAAATTCACCGTGAAATGGACCGGGCCAAATAACTGCCGAGCGTCTGAGATATTTCCCTGTTAGCGGTATCAGTAGCGATAGGAAATGGTGTACAATCCGCCACCTTTCGTTACAAAGTCGGTATTGGTGGTCAGCTGAATGAAAAAGCATCGTGCATTCCTGAAATGGGCTGGGGGGAAATATTCTCTGGTTGAGGAAATCGAGCGCCATCTGCCACCTGCGCGTAAATTGGTCGAGCCTTTTGTCGGGGCCGGCTCTGTCTTTTTGAATACAGATTTTGAACAGTACCTGTTGGCAGATATCAATCCGGATTTGATCAACTTGTACAACATTATCAAAGAGCAACCTGAACAGTATATTCGCGACAGCAAGGCGCTTTTTACCCAAGAATATAATCAGAAAGGCGCTTATCTTGAGATCCGTGACGCGTTTAATCGCACGGATGATCCTTATACCCGCTCACTGTATTTTCTGTATATGAACCGGCATGGTTTTAATGGCCTGTGCCGTTATAACAAAAAAGGCGGCTTTAATGTGCCGTTTGGTTCGTACAAAAAACCGTACTTCCCGGAAGATGAAATATACTTCTTCTCGGAAAAATCCAAGCGTGCCACGTTTGTGTGTGAAGGTTATCAACAGACCTTTTCTCGTGCGCGTAAGGGCTGTGTGATCTACTGTGATCCACCGTATGCGCCGTTATCAACGACCGCAAACTTCACCTCGTACGCTGGCAATGGCTTTAGCTTGGATGATCAAGCTGCCTTGGCTGATGCCGCAGAGCGTGCGGCGAATGAGCGTGATATTCCGGTCTTGATCTCGAACCATGACACTACGTTGACCCGTCGTCTGTACCACGGTGCGGATCTGTCAGTGGTGAAAGTGAAGCGTACCATTAGCCGTAATGGCAGCGGGCGTAATAAGGTCGATGAACTGTTGGCACTGTTTAAGCCAGCAGAAAAATGATCCTGATGTCATGATCGAAAGACGCCATATTCTGGCGTCTTTTCTGTTTCTATCGAGCTTATGTTCACGGTGTTCCTACCTTTGAACCTCAACTTCCCATTCCCCATTCCCCATTCCCCATTCCTGTTTATGTCCCAGCGACGACCCATTGGCTGAACGCCACTAATATTCCCACAAATAGCGCAATGGCCACGACACCGATGACCACATAGGGCCAGACACGGTGTTGGCTAAAATCCGCGTGCCGATGCTGTTCGGACTGCACGCCGAATAAGGCGCCCAGCACACTTTTGAGTACCTGACGTAATGACGGTAACGGGCGGTTTGATTGTCGCATAGGCGCTCCATGGGGCTTTCTTTCAGTGTAGTTGAGCGGGCTGTGTTTGAGGTCTCCTTAGAAAACGGTTAAGACATCGCTAGGGGGATCGGGTAGAATTGCCGCGATTTCCGATAACGTTTTCGTATGTACCGAATAGAGGCTGAACATGAAGGACTTTTTGATCGCTCCATCGATTTTATCTGCAGATTTTGCGCGTCTTGGCGAGGATGTAGAGAAAGTATTGGCTGCGGGGGCTGATGTCATACACTTTGACGTGATGGACAATCATTACGTACCGAACCTGACGTTTGGTGCGCCAATCTGCCAAGCATTGCGCGACTACGGCATCACGGCCCCGATTGATGTGCACCTGATGGTAAAACCTGTTGATCGTATTATTCCTGATTTCGCCAAAGCGGGCGCGACCATGATCACCGTGCACGCAGAAGCGACCGATCACCTTGATCGCACCTTGCAGTTGATCAAAGAGTGCGGTTGTCAGGCGGGTGTGGTGTTTAACCCTGCGACCCCGCTGCACTACTTAGATTACATCATGGACAAGGTTGACATGATTTTGTTGATGTCCGTGAACCCAGGCTTTGGTGGCCAGTCCTTCATCCCAAGCACGCTGGATAAACTGCGTGAAGTGCGCCAGCGTATCGATGCGTCTGGCCGTGCGATCCGTCTGGAAATTGATGGCGGCGTGAAAGTGGATAATATCCGTGAAATCGCGGAAGCGGGTGCCGATATGTTCGTGGCCGGTTCAGCGATTTTCAGCCAGCCGGATTACAAAGTTGAAATTGATAAGATGCGTGCCGAATTGGCCAAGGTAACACGTTAAGATGAAACAGATTGAAGGCATCACATTCATTGCGTTTGATCTCGATGGCACACTGCTCGACAGTGTGCCGGACTTGGCGGATGCGGCGGATAAAACCATGCATGCCCTTGGGCGAGAAGGCGTGACGGTTGAGCAAGTCACCACATGGATCGGCAACGGTGCGGATATCCTGATCGGCCGCGCATTAAGCCGCAGTATTGAGGTGGATCCGGATCTGGACCCCGCTCTGCACCGCGACGCGCGCCAATTGTTTGATCGTTTTTACGAAGAAGGCGGTCACCAGAAGAGTGCGCTCTACCCAGGGGTGAAAGCGACGTTGGCGGCGTTCCATGCGGCGGGTATCCCCATGGCGATTGTCACCAATAAACCTGCGCAGTTTGTTCCACATTTGCTGGAACAGCATGACATCGCCGACTATTTCGTGGATGTTATTGGTGGCGATACTTTTCCATTGAAAAAGCCGGATCCGTTTGCGCTTAACTGGTTATTGGAAAAACACCAATTACACGCGGAACAGATGTTGATGGTCGGGGATTCCCGTAATGACATCTTGGCGGCCAAAGCGGCGGCATGTTATGTTGTCGGGCTGACTTACGGTTATAACTATGGCCAGCCGATCAGTGCCAGTGAGCCAGATATTGTCTTGGATCACTTTAGTCAGTTGACTGAAGTGGTTACACTAGGGCACTAGTACAGGTGACCGCCTGCGGCACCCTTCATGTAGAATCGAATACAGCAGCGTCGGGCTGCTGTTTTGCTGAGTGACAGAGGAAAATCTCATCATGACCAAACCCATTGTATTAAGTGGCGTCCAGCCTTCAGGTGAATTAAGTATTGGTAACTATCTGGGTGCGCTGCGTCAGTGGGAGCAGATGCAGGATGATTACGATTGCCAGTACTGCGTGGTGGATTTGCACGCCATCACCGTGCGCCAAGATCCAAAAGCCTTGTATGAAGCCACGCTGGATGCGCTAGCGATCTGCTTGGCAGTAGGCGTGACACCTGAGAAAAGTACACTGTTTGTTCAGTCACACGTGCCTGAGCATGCGCAGTTAAGCTGGGCACTGAACTGCTACACCCAAATGGGTGAGCTGAGCCGTATGACCCAGTTCAAAGACAAATCTGCCCGTTATGCGAATGACGTGAATGCCGGTCTGTTCAGCTACCCTGTGTTGATGGCCGCTGATATTCTGTTGTACGGCGCACACCAAGTGCCGGTCGGTAACGATCAGAAGCAGCACCTTGAACTGGCGCGTGATATCGCGACCCGTTTCAACAACATCTACTCACCTGAGCAGCCAATCTTCACCATCCCTGAGCCTTACATCCCAAGCGTGAATGCACGCGTGATGAGCCTGCAGGATGCGACGAAGAAAATGTCCAAGTCGGATGATAACCGTAAGAACGTGATCACCTTGCTGGAAGAGCCGAAGTCGATCATCAAAAAGATCAACAAGGCGCAGACCGATGCAGAAACCCCACCACGCATTGCCCATGATGTGACCAACAAAGCAGGTATCTCGAACCTGATGGGTCTGTACTCAGCGGCAACCGGTATGAGCTACGCGGAAATCGAAGCACAATACGCGGGCGTGGAAATGTACGGTCCGTTCAAGAAAGACGTCGGTGAAGCCTTGGTGGCGATGTTAGAGCCTATCCAAGCAGAATACCGCCGCATCCGTGCTGACCGTGCGTATATGGACAGCGTGATGAAAGTCGGAGCAGAAAAAGCCTCTGCGCGCGCGGCTGTGACGTTGAAGAACGTGTACGAAGCGATCGGGTTTGTGGCGCGCCCATAAGTATCCACGCGAAAGCATGTTGACGAAAACCGGCGGATTGCCGGTTTTTTTTCGCCAGTACTTGCCTTTCTGAGGGGCTACTGCAAAATAGGCCGCTGTCATGTTGAGGAAGCGGTGGTACTCATGCTATTGATGATCGATAACTACGATTCATTTACCTACAATCTGTATCAATATTTCTGTGAGTTAGGGGCAGACGTGCAGGTGGTGCGCAATGATGAGATCGATCTGGCTGGGATTGAAGCCCTTGCACCGTCTCATCTGGTTATCTCTCCGGGACCGTGTACCCCGAATGAAGCCGGGATCTCACTGGCGGCCATTCGGCATTTTGCCGGTAAACTGCCTATCCTCGGTGTGTGTCTGGGACATCAGGCCATCGCCCAAGTATTTGGCGGCGACGTGGTCCGGGCGCGGCAAGTGATGCACGGGAAAACCTCGGCCATTCGCCATACGCAAAACTACCTGTTTACCGATCTTAACGAACCGCTGACGGTGACCCGTTACCATTCGCTGGTGGTCAAAGCCGATACCCTGCCGGATTGCTTTACGGTGACGGCATGGAGCGAGCGTGACGGTGAACCTGATGAAATCATGGGGATCGTTCATAACACCTTGCCCATTGAAGGTGTGCAGTTTCATCCTGAAAGCATCCTGACCGAGCAAGGCCATCAGTTGTTGGCTAACTTCCTGCGTCGCACGATCTGATTACCTCTTCAACACCGTGTTTTTTAGGCAGTTGATTGTGCTGCCTGTTGGTTTAACCCCGTGCTTCATCTCCTCCTAATTTGCTTCTTTTCCTACTGAATGCCTGCATTTATGCGTGAAAATGGCCAAGATAGCGCGTGATCACATGCCATATTGTGGCACCTCTTCCTTTTTCTTCTTTGCTTCTCGGCCTCTTATCGAGCTGAGCAATTATTCACTTCCTTACCGTTGGGCACGCTATTTCCTCAAAGGAAATACAGTTTGTCTTTTTTTGGTCTTAATAACTTTGCCATAAAAACGCATAACTATGTACATCGTAGGGATTAACCTCGTCGCGTGCAGAAAATAAAAACATAATCTGCTATTGGAATTGGTTAATAAAATGTAAATACTGTGTTTAAGGCAGTGAACAAAGAAGGATACGACAATGGAAAAGGAACAGACGGTAGATCGTCAGGTGTTTGATGAGGTGATGGTGCCGTGTTACGCACCGATGCAAATCATCCCGGTAAAAGGCCAAGGGGCGACAGTCTGGGATCAGGCCGGCCGAGATTATATCGACTTTGCCGGCGGGATCGCCGTCAGCTGTTTGGGGCATTGTCACCCAGTAATGGTGCAGGCGTTGACTGCGCAAGCTGAGCAGTTGTGGCATGTTAGTAATGTCATGACCAACGAGCCGGCACTGCGTCTGGCCCGTTTACTGACCGAACACAGCTTTGCCGACAAGGTGTTCTTTGCCAATTCCGGCGCCGAAGCCAATGAAGCGGCGCTGAAACTGGCTCGTCGCTATGCCGCAGACACCGCTGGACCGGAAAAATCCGAAATCATCGCCTTCACCCAAGGCTTCCATGGCCGTACTTTTTTCACTGTGACGGTGGGGGGGCAAGCCGCCTATTCTGACGGCTTTGGCCCGAAACCGGGCGATGTGACCCACCTGCCGTATAACGATCTTGCCGCTTTGGCAGCCCACATGTCATCTCGCACCTGTGCGGTGATGATGGAACCGCTGCAAGGGGAAGGGGGCATCATCGCGCCGGATCCCGCGTTTGTGCAAGGGGTGCGTGATCTGTGTGATCAGCACAATGCCTTACTGGTCTTCGATGAAGTACAAACCGGCAATGGCCGTACCGGCGATTTTTATGCCTACCAAGGGTTAGGGATCACGCCGGATATCCTGAGTACCGCCAAATCGCTTGGCGGCGGTTTCCCCATTGGTGCCATGCTGACGACGACAGCGTTGGCGGCGCACATGAAAGTGGGCACGCACGGCTCGACCTATGGGGGTAACCCATTGGCCTGTGCCGTCGCTGAAGCGGTGGTGCGTACCGTTGCTGATCCTGACTTCTTGGCCGGTGTCAAAGCGCGTGAACACTGGTTCCGAGAGGCGTTGCAGGACATCAATGGTCGCTATCCGATGTTCGGTGACATTCGTGGTAAAGGTTTGTTATTGGGGGCGGCGCTGAACAGTGATTATCAAGGCCGCGCCCGTGATGTGCTTGTTGCCGCAGGGGAGGAAGGGGTGATGGTACTGGTGGCGGGGCCGGATGTGGTGCGGTTTACCCCGTCGCTGGCGATCAGCCGTGAAGAATTCAACGAAGGGATGGCGCGATTGGAACGTGCCATTGCCAAGGTATACGCACAACCGCAATAAGTGCCTCATATAATAAGCACCCCAAATGAATGGGCATGGGCGAGCATGCAGGACGCATTGTTACCCATGCCTCCGCCGTGTCGGGCGACAATGAGCACTCAAGCAATGCGCCTTTATGGGCATCAGGAGGGAAGACGATGCTAGTGATTCGACCGATTACCGCCAATGATTTACCCGCATTGATGCAATGTGCGGAGGCATCTGGCCATGGGTTTACCTCGTTGCCGGTTAACGAAGAGATCTTGGCGGCCCGCATTCAACATTCCGAAGACAGCTTTGCTAAAGCGGTGATCCAACCGGGGCCGGAAGGGTACCTGATGGTGGCCGAAGATACCGAGACCGGTGAGATAGCCGGTACGACCGCCATTGAAGCGGCCGTGGGGCTCGACAGCCCCTTTTATACCTACCACCTCAGCACGGTAGTGCACTCATCACAGCGTTTGAATGTGCACAACGTGGTGAAAATCCTCACCTTTGGCAATGACTACACTGGCGTGAGTGAGTTATGTACCTTGTTCTTACGTCCCGAATGGCGCGTCGGCATGAATGGCCGCTTGTTATCGAAATGCCGTTTCTTAATGCTGGCGCAGCACACTGAACGCTTTGACCGCACCGTGATCGCGGAAATGCGTGGCGTGTCTGATGAAGCCGGTAACTCGCCGTTTTGGGATTGGTTGAAAGCCCATTTCTTCTCGATTGACTTCACCTTAGCCGATTATCTGACGGGGATAGGTAAGAAAGGTTTCATTGCTGATTTGATGCCTAAGCTGCCGATTTACGTCAATTTGCTCAGCCCAGAAGCGCAGGCGGTGATCGGGGAAGTCCATGACAATACCCGCCCGGCGTTGCGTTTGTTGGAGAAAGAAGGCTTTAGCTGTCGCGGCTATGTCGACATCTTTGACGCTGGCCCGACCGTTGAATGCGAACTGCGCAATATTGAATCGGTACGCCATTCACAACAGTGTCAGGTGGTGATTGGTGACCCTCAACACGGAAAAGATTGCGTGATCAGCAATACTTCGTTTACTGGGTTTCGGGCCGTGGTGGGGCCGGTGTCTATCGCTGGGCCGGAAGCGGGCGCGCAAGCCGTGATCCGTGCCGACATGGCCGCCGCGTTGCAGGTAAAGCAAGGCGATCCGATCCGTTTGATTGTTCAATAAGGAGACGTGTTATGACGCAATGGATAGCAGGACATTGGCTCGCAGGCGAAGGCGAAGCCATGGTGTCGCTGAACCCGTTTACCGAGCAACCGGTCTGGCAAGGCCACGCGGCGACGCCAGCCCAAGTGGAAGCGGCGGTGGCCAGTGCCCGCGATGCCTTGCTGGCGTGGCGCCATACGTCATTGTCGGACAGGCAGGCGTGGGTAGAGCGTTTTGCCCAGCTGGTTGAAGCCAACAAAGAAACGCTCGCCACCGTGATTGCAGAGGAAACCGGTAAGCCGTTGTGGGAAAGCCGCACCGAGGTGGGCGCCATGGTCGGTAAGATTGCGATTTCATTGCGTGCCTATCACGAGCGTACTGGCGAAAAACAGAAGGCGATAGGCACAACACAGGCGGTGCTGCGGCATCGCCCCTTAGGGGTGATGGCGGTCTTTGGCCCCTATAATTTCCCAGGCCATTTGCCGAACGGCCACATTGTGCCTGCGTTGTTAGCGGGCAATACCGTGGTCTTTAAACCTTCAGAGCAGACGCCCAAGGTCGCGGAAATCACGATGACATTGTGGCAGCAAGCAGGATTGCCGGATGGGGTGATCAATTTGGTGCAAGGCGGACGGGCAACAGGAGAAGCTTTGGCGCAGTCATCCGGCATTGATGGGCTGTTGTTTACCGGCAGTGCACACACGGGTCACCTGCTGCACCGTCAGTTTGCCGGTCACCCAGAGAAAATGTTGGCACTGGAAATGGGCGGCAATAACCCCTTGGTGGTGTCACCGCACTATGGCGACTTGGACGCCACTGTCTACACTATTATTCAGTCGGCGTTTTTAAGTGCCGGTCAACGTTGTACCTGTGCACGCCGATTGTATGTGCCGCGTGGAGAGGAAGGGGAGCAGTTGGTGGCGCGTTTAGTAACGTTAACGCAGCAGCTGCATATCGATGGGCCTTTTGCGTCCCCAGCGCCGTTTATGGGGCCACAAATATCCGTGGCCGCCGCCGATCGTATCGTGCAAGCCGAAGCGGACTTAGTGGCATTAGGGGGAAACAGCCTGCTAACCGCCACGCGCGGGCAAGGGGCGATCGTGACGCCTGCGATCATCGATGTGACTGCCGTCGTGGCGCTGCCGGATGAAGAGTATTTTGGTCCCTTGTTGCAGGTCGTGCGTTATGACACGTTGGCAGACGCCGTGACGTTGGCCAATGCCACCCGCTTTGGGTTATCCGCCGGGTTGATCTCGACCGAC
This sequence comes from Photobacterium japonica, assembly GCF_050337005.1. Lineage (NCBI taxonomy): Bacteria > Pseudomonadati > Pseudomonadota > Gammaproteobacteria > Vibrionales > Vibrionaceae > Photobacterium > Photobacterium japonica. Next base: position 195,684 of record NZ_JAKJSN010000007.1, read on the forward strand.
GATCCGGAATGGGCGTATTTTCTCGATCATATTCGCGCTGGGATCGTGAACCGTAACCGACCGTTGACCGGTGCCAGTGGCGATGCACCGTTCGGTGGGCCGGGGGCATCGGGTAACTTACGCCCGAGTGCGTATTATGCTGCCGATTACTGTGCCTATCCCATGGCATCGATGGAAGGGGCGCACCCCGAGTTGCCCGCCCAGCCGATCCCTGGCATGGGGAGCGACCTAAACCGCGAAATAGACAGCGAATAGACAGCGAGTGATGTCACCTTGTGAGGAGGGGATGAGATGGAACGGGTAGTGCAATTGTTTGATAATTTGTGGCAAGACTATGTGCAGCGGTTATGCCCGTCGGCGCAAGAGGTACATGACTTGCTGACGGAAGAAGAGCCGCTGCACAATGATCACATCGCATTGCGGACGTTTAATTTACCCAAAGTCGGGTTAGACCGACTTGCCGCGCCCTTCATTGCGATCGGGTATAAGCCGATGGGGAAATACCATTTTGACGGGAAAAAGCTCTATGCCGAGCATTTTGAGCACCCTAATCCCCTTGCGCCGAAAGTGTTCATCAGTGAATTGATGGTGGGGCAATTCAGTGCTTTGTTCCAAGAAACCGTACGGGATTTGATTGAGCAGGTGCCGGAATCGGTGATGCGGGATCCGTCGTTCTTGTTTGGTGGGCGAGTTTGGGATTTGGACTACGCCACCTATGAGTTGCTGTATGCGGAAAGCGAATATGCGGGGTGGTTGGCCGCACACGGCTTTGGCGCGAACCATTTTACTGTCAGCATTAATCACCTTGAACAATTTACTGAGGTGGCAGAAGTGAACCATCTGCTGCAACACAATGGGTTTACTATTAATGCGTCAGGCGGTGAAGTGAAAGGGTCGCCTGCGGTGATGCTGGAGCAGTCAGCGACCTTGGCCGATCAGGTCGATGTAGGCTTTATCGATGGGGTATACACCATTCCCGGTGGCTTTTATGAGTTTGCCAAACGTTATCCGACCGCTGAGGGCGAAGCGTTGTATTCGGGGTTTGTGGAAGCGTCAGCCGATAAGATCTTCGAAAGCACTGATGTGCCTGTGATGGCCAGAGAGCCGTAGCCATACGAGAAATATAGCACCCCGCGCCATCCCTGTTCGATAGCGAGTTCATTACACGGTGCGGTGGTCGCCGTATTTACAGGTGGCGGCTGTCGAGGGGGGAAATCTCTAACCCAGGACGCGCGGTACCATAACGGGGAAGCTCCTGTTGTTCCAAGAAAGATCGTCCATCACTAAACCCGGTGAGCTCTACCGTTGTCGGCAGTGGGAAGGTGGTGCCAGCTGAGAGTGTGGTGTGATGCTGGGAGAAACGTTCAATGTCCATTGCGTGTATTTCCATCCATAGAAATCAGAGTGCCTTGATATGCATAATGTAGCATCAAGTGTGGACGTGGCAAACAAGGAAAAGAGTGAGCTCGCTAACAAATATGCTCTGTGGCGATACATTAAGCCAAAAAAAAGCCGCACATGGCGGCTTTTTTTATAGGTGTGATCCGTACGTTTAGCGCGTACCGTACACCACAATCGTTTTACCGTGAGCAGAAATCAGGTTTTGCTCTTCCAGCATCTTCAAGATACGGCCAACGGTTTCACGAGAACAACCGACGATCTGACCAATTTCCTGGCGGGTGATCTTGATCTGCATGCCGTCTGGGTGCGTCATTGCATCTGGCTGTTTCGCCAAGTTCAGCAATGTTTGCGCGATGCGGCCGGTTACGTCCAAGAACGCAAGGTCGCCCACTTTCTGGCTTGTCACTTGTAGGCGACTTGCCATCTGTGCAGACAGACGCATCAAAATGTCTGGATTGACTTGGATCAGCTGACGGAATTTCTTGAATGAAATCTCAGCCACTTCACAAGGGGTCTTTGCACGTACCCATGCGGTACGCTCTTGGCCTTCTTCAAACAGACCTAGCTCACCAATGAAGTCACCTTGGTTTAGGTAAGACAGGATCATTTCCTTGCCTTCTTCATCCTTGATGAGAACAGCAACAGAACCTTTAACGATGTAATAGAGCGTTTCAGCTTTTTCACCCGCATGAATCAACGTGCTTTTTGACGGGTACTTATGAATGTGGCAATGGGAAAGAAACCACTCTAAAGTTGGATCTGTTTGAGGTTTACCTGGAACCATATTACTAACTTCCTCTGCGTTTGTTGCCCAACAACGACGTCCCTATACGTTTGAGGCCGGGCCTAACAATAATGTAGTTCGCCGTTTAGGATATTCAGTCAACGGCAAGGCTGCAAGCTGACCTGAATAATTAGTTCAGAGTTTATCTTTTTTCGGCACGCTTTTCTTGATATTGATCTATCGGGCGCGGCCATTTTATACCCATAAGTGTGCACATGATCACACGGTTGTTAGATAGTGCCCAAATCCCTCAAAAGTAGTAAGGAGAATGCAATGCAATCACGCGTTAAATGGGTAGAAGGGATGACCTTCTTAGGCCAGTCAAATTCAGGTCATAGTGTGGTGATGGACGGCAATGGTGGCGAAAAAGCTCCCAGCCCGATGGAGCTGGTTTTGATGGCAGCAGGGGGATGCAGTTCGGTGGATGTGGTGAGCGGGTTAACGTCTGCGGGCCAGCCGATCACCGCCTGTGAAGCGCAGATCAAAGCGGTACGTCGTGAGCAAGCGCCGCGTTTATTTACCTCGGCCAATCTGCATTTTGTGGTGACTGGCCACGGGTTGGATGAAACCTTGGTGGCAAAAACCGTGGCGGATTCGTTAGAGAAATACTGCTCAGTGTGTTTGATGTTGGGTGAAGGCGTAGAAATGACTCACTCGTACGAGATCATTGAAGCGTAAGACAGAAAGAAGGGACGAGGGGCGAGTAAGTGCGGAAAAGCAAGGGTGGTCGAGAGCGGTCCTTGGGCCCTAAGGCCCTATGGTAAGAGCGAGAACTGAAGTACTTGAATCTTGAATGAGAAGCGGTATTTTGACCACAGGACCACAGGACCACAGGACCACAGGACCACAGGACCACAGGACCACAGGACCACAGGACCACAGGACCACAGTCGCTCTTACTCGTCACTCGCTACTCGAAAACTCGTCTCTTGTTGCTTTTGCTCTGACTCGACACTCGTCCCTATAAACGCGCAAACTTGTTCTTCGTCCCTGCTTTTCCTACCCAATCTTCCCGGTATCTATCAACTGTTGGATCAAGGGGCGCATGATCAGCTCCATCGCAAAACTCATCTTGCCGCCGGGCACGACTAACGTGTTATGGCGTGACATGAAGGAGCCTTGGATCATCGACAGCAGATAAGGGAAATCGACCTTCTTGATCCCACGAAAGCGGATCACCACAAAACTCTCATCCAAACTGGGGATGGCTTTTGCGCTCAATGGGTTAGAGGTGTCTACCGTCGGCACGCGCTGAAAGTTAATGTGGGTGCGAGAAAACTGAGGGGTGATGTAATTGAGGTAGTCATCCATTGAGCGAACAATCGATTCCATTACCGCCTCACGCGAATGACCCCGATCGCGGGTATCGCGGACGATCTTTTGGATCCACTCCAAGTTCACGATCGGCACCATGCCTATCAATAAGTCGACATGCTGTGCCGCATTGGTGTCACCGTCGACCACCCCGCCATGTAACCCTTCATAAAACAACACATCGGTATTTTCTGGCAATGACTGCCACGGGGTGAACGTACCGGGCATCAAGTTATAAGGCACGGCTTCATCGAAGGTATGCAGATAACGGCGGTATTGGCCGCTACCATCCAGGCCGTATTGGCGGAAAAAATCGGCCAGTAGCGGGAAGTCATTGGCTTGCGGGCCAAAGTAGCTGATATGGCGACCTTGCTCTTTGGCTTTGCGGATCTCGACATCCATCTCGGGGCGGGTGAAGCGGTGAAAGCTGTCCCCCTCCAGCCAAGCGGCATTGATGTTCATCATATTGAACATTTTACGAAACGCTTCGGAGGTGGTGGAGGTGCCGGCCCCCGACGATCCCGTGACGGCTATGATCGGATGTTTTGCTGACATGACAAACCCTGTCGTTAACATTAACGGAAAGAGTTATTAACAGGCTGGCAGGATAATAGCAAGTTAGATTGTCAAAAATGCTGGTGGGCTAACCGAACCAGCATCCTTGAGGCGGGCATCACAATCTTGCATATCGATGCGAAGGGGGCGGGATCAGGCGCGGCCTAAATCGCGGCGCAGTTTGATGTCGACCGTTTCGTGCAATTCCGAAAAGAAAATCACCGCCTCGCCACTTTCGAGTTGCTGACGGACATGCTGCACTTTACTGGCCATGCTGAGCTCCTGTTCACCGTAATCGGTGCCTTCGCGCAGCACAAAATGCTCGATCAGGTTGGTCAGGGTCTCTGGATCAATGTCTTGCCAAGAAATAATCATGGGTGTGGTCATCATGGTTGAACAGAATTCCTTATTATATTGGCAATGTTGTCACTTGTAGAGGGCTTGCAGTTGCTGCAGGAACCATGCGGGTACCGTGTGTTCCAACCAAAAGACCGGTTGACGCCAGTGGCCGGTGACAAACCCGACGTGGCCGCCATGGTCAGACAGGTGGTAATCAATGTGCGGCGGTAGCGGCTGTTGCGGGATCACGGCCTCGGTCATGAATGGGTCGTCTTTGGCATGGATGATCCGCAGCGGGGTGGTAATGCGCTCGAGTTTGGATAAGCCGCTGCACCGTTGGTAATAGTCATCGGCATTGGCAAACCCGTTGAGGGGAGCGGTAATGTGTTCGTCAAATTGCCATAAAGTGCGAATACGCTGCGCGGCATGGGTATCGAGCGGCATAGCCAGCGGGTGCGCCTGAATCTTTTGGTCGAGATTACGCTTCATCGAACTCACGAGGTAGCGTTGGTAAACTTGGGAAAAACCTTGCTGGATACGGCTTGAGCAGGCCGCCAAATCGAGCGGCGGAGAGATCACTTGGGCGGCGAGCAGATCAGCGTCGTGCTGGGTTTCTGCCAGATAATTGACCAACATGTTCCCCCCCAGTGAAACACCGACTGCCATAAACGGTTGCGTCGGCAGGTGTTGACGTAGCCAGTGCAAAAAGAAACGGGCATCACCGGTTTCCCCTGAGTGGTAGCTGCGAGGCAGGCGATTCATTTCACCGCTGCATCCGCGAAAGTGCATCATCACCCCGAGCCAGCCTTGCGCCTTTGCGGCATGCAGCAGGCCATTGGCATAAGGGCTGTTAAAGCTGCCTTCTAGGCCGTGGAACAGGATCATCACCGGTTGGTCTGGGGCGCACTGTTCAGGCGGGGCGGTCCAGGCTAAATCAAGGAAATCGCCATCGGGGGTATCAATGCGTTGGGTGATCGGTTCAAACAGTGGTTGGCGGCGAAGAAAGCGCGGTAGCAAGGTTTGCAGATGGGCATTGCGTAAGCCGTGCGCCGGGATGAACGGTTGCATGATGACTCCTGATAAGCACGCCTTGTCGGACATATAAAGCCGTTAAGGAAGAAAAGTGCAGAAAGCATAACGCCGGGATCGGGAGGTCGTCCAGTGAAAGGGTGCGGGTTAGTCAGTGGTGTGACCTTGTAATTGTCGGTACAGGACGGTGGGGACATGACAGTGCTGGCAATAGGCGAGCAGGTTATGTGGTTGGATCGCGGGGCGCAGGGGCAAGGTTTGGCACTGCTGAATTAAGTCGGTCTGTTGCTGGCGTTCATGCTGCAATTCTTCGGCAAGCAGCGCTTGATAGGTCGAGGTAGAGAGATGGGCTTTTTGTACGCGGCGTTGGGCACGAAAACGTTGCAGTGAAGGATCACTGTGTGCGAGCGTGGTCAGCAGTGCTGTCAGCTCTTGGGGAGGAAGAGAGAATGACTGCGTATCAAGCCAATGCAGTAACAGGGCAAGGTTAACGTTGCCCTGATACTGATCTTGGAACTGCAAGCAGGCGGCTTCAACCCCCGCTTGACGGTAGTGGTGCAATGAAAATTGCCAAAAATCCGCTGCCGTCAGCGTTGGGGTCATGGTGCATCACCTTGTGATTGATGGATTAGCGTTACGCATTCAGGTTTAAGCACTCGGCTTCCAGTGCTTCCAGTTGCTCTTGCAGATCCATCCATTCCATTTCGACATCTTCCAACGCTGACTTGGCTTCGGCCTGACGCTTCAGTTGCTCATTCAGGCGCGCCTTGTTATCGGCTTCGTAGATAGTGACATCAGCAAGGTGCGTTTCGGCATCCGCCAGTGTCGCACTCAACGTTTCCATTTGCTTATCCAGCTTGTCGATTTGCTTACGCATCGGCGCCGTTTGTTTACGGAATTCCGCTTCCAGACGTTTCTGCTCTTTGCGTGACGCGGCGCTGTTGTCTTTGACCGTTTCCGGTTTGCTCGCTTGTAGCTCGCGACGTTCGTGACGTTGCTGTTCGGTCAGCCACTTGTGATAGTCCTGCAAGTCACCATCAAACGGCTCAACGTTGCGGTCATGCACCAAGTACAGATCATCGGTGGTGGCACGCAATAAGTAACGGTCGTGGCTGACAATGACCATTGCCCCGTCATAAGACTGCAGCGCGAGTGTCAGCGCTTGGCGCATGTCCAAATCTAAGTGGTTGGTCGGTTCATCGAGTAACAACAGGTTCGGACGTTGCCATACAATCAATGCCAACACCAAACGGGCTTTTTCGCCGCCCGAGAACGGGCCCACTTTTTCCAGCGCTTTGTCACCCAAGAAACCGAAACTGCCCAAGTAATCACGCAGTTGCTGCTCTTTGGCATCCGGCGCGATGCGTGCCAAGTGCTGTACCGGCGTGTCATTGAGGTACAGGGTTTCAAGCTGGTGCTGGGCAAAGTAGCCGATCTTCACGCCTTGTGAGTACGCCATATCGCCCGCTTTCGCCGGTAATTCGCCCGCCAGCATTTTGATCAGGGTTGATTTACCGGCGCCGTTACGGCCCAGTAACCCGATGCGGCTGCCCGGTACCAGATTCAAACGGATTTTTTCCAAGATCAGTTTATCGTCATAGCCGGCCGCCACTTGATCCATCATCAAGATCGGGTTCGGCAGGGCTGATGGCTCTCTGAATTCAAAGCTGAATGGGTTGTCGAACTGTGCAGGCAGTACTTTTTCCAAGCGCTCCAAGGCTTTAATGCGGCTCTGCGCTTGGCGGGCTTTGCTCGCTTTATAACGGAAGCGATCGATATACGACTGCATGTGCGACATTTGCTTTTGCTGCTTCTGGTACGAGGCCTGTTGCAGCAGGAGCTTTTCGGCGCGCTGATTCTCAAATGAAGAATAGTTGCCGGTATAGCTGTTCATGGCTTGGCTTTCGACATGGATGATACGGTTCACTACCGGATCCAAGAAATCACGGTCATGAGAGATCAGTACCAAGGTGCCTCGGTAGTTCTGTAGCCATTTTTCCAGCCACATCACCGCATCCAAATCCAAGTGGTTGGTCGGTTCATCGAGCAGCAGCAAGTCAGAACGGCATAGCAGGGCTTGTGCGAGGTTCAGACGCATACGCCATCCCCCCGAGAACTGGGTCAGGTTCCATTGCATTTGTTCTTGCGAGAAGCCAAGACCGTCGAGCAGCTCTGCAGTACGGGCGCGAATGTTGTAGCCCCCGATGGCTTCGAGTTTACCGTGAAGCTCCGCCACCAGTGTGCCGTTATCGGCGAGCTCGGCCGCTTGAAGATCGTGCTCCAATTGGCGGTATTCGCGGTCGCCGTCAATCACGTATTCCAACGCGGCACGTTCAAGAGCAGGGGTTTCCTGTGCGACCCATGCCAGTTCCCAGTTTGCGGGGTATTGGCAGTTACCGGCATCAACGCTCAGCTCATGCTTAAGTAAGGCAAACAAGGTGGATTTGCCGCAGCCGTTTTTACCGACCAAGCCGACTTTGTCGCCCGGGTGGATCGTCGCTGTGGCGTGCTCGAGTAGCACCTTGCCACCACGAAGAAGTTGGATATCCGAAAAAGTGATCATGACCTGTGACGGGAAGCCCCGCTCCGCAAAAACTAAATGCCAGAATGAGAGCGGAGTCTACCCGAAAGCGACGGGGACTGCTAATCCGGGCAGGATGAATAGAGTCGCCCGCGGTACCTATTTCTCGGCAAGTATGTATGATGGGTATATCCGCATTACGGTCATGCTATGACCGAACACAAGGAGTGTTATGCCTTTTCATGGACCCCCGCGCGTGTTGGTGATTTACGCGCACCCCGATCCACAGATGTCGATTGCCAACCGTGACATGCTTGAGGCAACCGCAGGTCTCACGCATGTCACGGTGCATGATCTCTATGCCGTGTACCCCGATTTTTTCATTGATGTAGCGGCCGAGCGCGATCGCCTTGCCCAACACGATGTGATTGTCTTTCAGCACCCTTTATATATGTACTCCTGCCCCGCGTTGCTCAAAGAGTGGATGGACGTGGTACTCAGTAAAGGCTTTGCCCACGGTGAAGGCCAGCAAACCCGAGGCAAATATTGGTGTTCCGTGGTGACCACGGGCGGGGCGGCCGAAGCCTACACGCCGGATGGCTATAACCGCTGTACGATTACAGACATCTTACGTCCGTTTGAATTGTGTGCCGCGTTATGTCAAATGACGTGGCTTCCCCCTGTGGTATTGCACTGGGCGCGTCGGATCCCACTGGAAGAACGGCGTCACCATGTGGCCCGTTATCGCCAATGGCTGGCGGATCCACTGGCGACGGCGCAGGAGGTGCACGATGGCGAATGATATTCTCTCGGTCAGCGTGGTGTTTTTGGCCGCCGCTGTCGTTGCGGTGCCCATTGCACAGCGATTGGGGTTGGGCTCGGTCTTAGGCTATCTGTTGGCGGGGATCGCCATTGGCCCGTGGGGGTTGCGCTTAATTGATGATGTGGATGCCATTTTGCACTTTGCCGAATTCGGGGTGGTGCTGCTGTTGTTCTTGATTGGCCTGGAGCTGAACCCGAAAAAACTGTGGCAAATGCGCAAACCTATCTTGGGTTTAGGCGGCGGTCAGGTGGTGATCACCAGCGTGGTGATTGCGGGCGTGGTCATGGCTTGCCAGGCATTTTTCCCGGCCATTACGTGGCGCGATGCCGTGGTCGTTGGGATGGGGCTGGCGCTGTCGTCGACCGCGATTGCGTTAAAAGTGATTGAAGAGCAGGGGCTGGATGGCAGTGAAACCGGTCAAGCTGGGTTTGCGGTGCTGTTGTTCCAAGACATTGCGGTGATCCCAATGCTCGCCATTTTGCCGGTGTTAGCCGGTGGCGGGGGCGGCAGCTGGATGGATTTTCTTTGGATGATCGGTGGCATTACCGCGTTATTGGTAGGCGGGCATTTCCTGTTGCGACCTCTGTTTCGCTGGGTGGTACTCAGTGGCGTGCGTGAGTTGTTCAACGTTGCGGCTTTGTTGCTGGTGGTTGGCATCGCGTTAGGGATGCAGTCGCTGGGGCTGTCGATGGCATTGGGCACCTTTTTGGCGGGGGTGTTACTGGCTGAAAGTGAATACCGCCACGAGTTAGAAATAGCCATTGAGCCGTTCAAGGGCTTATTGCTCGGCTTATTCTTTATCTCTGTCGGTATGGCCGTGAACTTGGGCTTGCTGGTGGCGTACCCGTTGCAGATATTATTGGCTGTTACGGCGTTGATCGTGGTGAAAGGCCTGTTGCTGTACGGCTTGGCGCGGGCATTTGGTATTCGGGCTAAATCCCGCAGTCAGATGGCGGCGATCCTTAGTCAGGGCGGGGAATTTGCCTTTGTGCTGTTTACCGCGGCAATGGGTGAGGGCTTATTGGGCGCGTCGTTATCCGCCTTCTTACTGGTGGTGGTGAGCGTGTCGATGATGACCACTCCGTTGATCCTCCTGTTGCAAGAGAAATGGTTCCGCTATTCATTTGATGCTGAGGAGGAAGAGATCTTGGAGCCGGACGTAGAAGATCGCGCGCCCCGGGTGATCATCACCGGCTTTGGCCGGTTTGGCCAAGTCGTCGGGCGCTTGTTGTTTGCCAATAAGATCCGCGTGACCGTGTTGGAACGCGACCCCAGCCAAATTCAGTTTCTACGCAAGTTTGGCTACAAGGTGTATTACGGTGACGCCACACACGTGGAGTTACTCCGTGCTGCCGGTGCGGACAGAGCGGAGGCGATCATTATCTGTACGGATTCGCCGGATGAGGTGATGGAAGTGGTGGCCTTGTGCCAACAACATTTTCCGCACATGAAGGTACTGGCCCGTGCGCGTAGCCGGGTTGAAGCGCACCAGTTGCTCAGCCATGGGGTGGACAGTTTTTCCCGCGAAACGTTTGCAGGCGCCCTTGATCTTGGTCGTCAGGCCCTCATATCTTTGGGTATGCACCCCTATCAAGCCAAACGTGCGGAAGCGCATTTTCGTAAGCTCGATACCACGGCGCTGCGCGAGTTGCTGCCGCAGCATTCAGAAGATGTCCATTTGGCCTCTCGGGCGCGGGAAGCACGTAAAGAGTTAGAAGACATTTTCGATCGTGAAATGCGCGGCGAGCGAGACCGGCATGCAGGATGGGATGAACGTGAGTAAGGCCATCGCCTGAAGCGGTATCACGGCAAGGAGCAAGAGAGCATGAAAAAACGGTTTATAGCAGGAGCGGTGTGCCCGTCCTGCCAACAACAAGACACATTGCGCTGGTGGCAAGAGCATGACGTTGAGCATGTTGAATGCGTGGCGTGCAATCACAATGATGTGCGTGTACCGCAATCGGTCGCAGAAAGTCCCCAGTTATCAACGCAGACGAAACAACAGGTTATTGGTATCTTCAAGCCGGAAGAGTAAATCCGCTTGGGGGGACGAAAGAGAATATTGGCATCCCAGTGCCATTATCCGGTATCATGCGGGCGAAATTCCTTTGATACCCAGTTCAATATTGGAGTAAACATGAAAGTCGCTAAAGACATCGTAGTAAGCTTGGCTTACCAAGTTAAGACTGAAGATGGCGTTGTTGTCGATCAAGCAACGGTTGATGCACCCCTTGATTACCTACACGGTCATAACAACCTGATCGTAGGCTTGGAAACGGCGCTTGAAGGCCGTGATGCAGGCGAAAAGTTTGAAGTGACTGTTGCTCCTGAAGATGCGTACGGCGAGCACGTGGACGAAATGGTTCAGCGTGTACCGGCAAATGTATTCCAAGGTGTTGACGAGATCACTGTGGGCATGCGCTTCCTAGCGGATACTGACCAAGGTCCAATCCCTGTAGAAGTAACAGAAGTCGACGGCGACCACGTTGTGGTTGACGGCAACCACATGCTAGCTGGCCAGACGCTAACGTTCATTGCTGAAATCGTTGCACTGCGTGACGCGACAGCGGAAGAAATCGAACACGGCCACATCCACCAAGAGGGTGGTTGTTGTGGTGGCGGTGGTTGTGGTGATCACGACCACGACGACGAAGATGGCTGCTGCGGTGGCGACGAGAAAGGCGGCTGCTGCAGCCACTAATGCCTTCTCGGTCTTGCGTATAAAAAAAGGAAGCCTCGGCTTCCTTTTTTGCGTTCTGAGGCGTTGATTTTGCTCGAACCTCGAACCTCGATCAATAATGCGGCGGTGGGGTTTCTTCCGATTCCGACGCCATGTTCGATGGCTCCATCCCTTTCACTTTACCGACCATGAATTTCATCTGGGTCTGGATTTTATCCACCGTGAACTGTTGTGCTGTCAGGGCTTGGTTGAGCTCTTCAATGGTTTGTTCCTGAAAAGCCTGCTTCATTTCAAGCTCGTCAATACGAGCCTGCAGTTGTTCGATCTCTGTCATTGCGTTATTCCGTCGTCCACTGTTGGGCGATACCAGCTGATGTGCCTGAAGTGACCAGTCCCTCAGGGGTAATAGCGACATCATACACCACCGCGGCTGGGGGTCGAGTGTCTTGTTGGGGCGCCACTTCCCAGCGACCGAGGTTGTCCCCGCTAGTGGTATCCCATAATTCGACCCGCCGGGCAGGCGTGCCGGTTGCTAAGTGTTGGCCATCATCCGAAAAACGGGCACTGGACAGGGTTTGCTGTCGGGCGCGTATGGCCAAGGTACTGCGTTTCTCACCGTTACTGAGATCCCAAATATACGCGCCTTTATGGCCATCAGCCGTCATCGCTAGCGTGCCATCTCGCTGCAGGGCGACGCGGCGAACTCGGCTGTCATGGGCAAAACGGTACAGAATTTGCCCATCACGGGTATCCCATAGGTAGGCGAAATGGTCGTTACCGCCGGATAAGGCATAGCGTCCATTGGGGGAAAGTGCCACGGTATTGACTTTTTCTTGGTGGGCAAGGAACTCTAGCCGTCTTCCGCTGCCCAAGTCGACATACAGTGCCTTACCGTTTGATAAGGCCAGCAGCACATGTTGGCCATTATTGCCAATGGTGGCATCGAGGATCTGTCCGTCAGAAATGGACCACAGGCCTTCCGATTGCCCCCAGGCTAAATCCCAGACCGCAAAGTTTTTCGCGGTGGCCGTGATCGCGTAGCGGTTGTTGTCTGAAATCTGGCTGGTTAACACGGTATTGTGATATGGATCTTGAGAACCAAACTCCGCTAACTTTTTGTTTTGCTGTAAGTCCCACAGCACGATACCTTGTTGGGCTGAGTGATACAGTGCGAAACGACCGTCCCGGCTGATACTGAAACTGGTGGTCCCTTCTGATGCCAGCGTCCAACGCTGTTGTTCGTCTCCGGAGAAAAAGCAGCCGGTGAGCGTGAGGAGTGCCACAATCAGTATGGCCATCTTGCATATTTTTCGCATTAAGGGTGTATTCCGCTGGGCTCTACGAAGAAACATTCGTTAAGGCCTTATTAATTCACTGATTTGCAGTTAATTAATAAGGTGATTACTAAGGGTGATTCCCCTAGTATATTTATCTCAAGTGCTTTTCATACTGAAGTCGGAAAGCCGATACAAAAATTGAGGCATTCCCTCAGTAAAAATGATGGAGAAATACATGAAACCTGTTCTTAAGATGTCTGTGTTGGCTGCAACCATTCTACTGGCCGTTGGCTGTCAAGATGAGAAAGCGGCAGAAACTAAACCGGCTGAGCCTGCGAAAGTAGAGCAGGTGGCGGCGGAAGCAGCGCCGGCAGCAGAAGCAGCAACGTTCGCGTCTGAAGACGATAAAGCCGCTTATGCAATTGGTGCATCGTTGGCACAATACCTGTCTGCAAACCTTGACCAGCAAAAAGAGTTGGGTCTGAACCTGAGCCGCGAGCAAGTGGTGGCGGGTGTCAGCGATGTGTTCGCAGATAAGAGCCGTCTAACGGCAGAAGAAACACAGCAAACGCTACAGGCGTTGGATCTACGTGTTGCTGAAATCGTGAAGAAGAAAGCAGACGCAGAAGCACAGAAGAACGTGAAAGCCGGTGACGACTACCGTGCTGAGTTCGCGAAGAAAGACGGCGTAGTAAAGACCGATTCTGGTCTGCTTTACCACGTTGATACCGAAGGTAAAGGCGAGAAGCCAGCTGCGACTGACACCGTACAAGTGCATTACAAAGGCACACTGACTGACGGTACAGAGTTTGATAGCTCTTACAAGCGTAATCAGCCAGCAACGTTCCCACTGAATCAAGTGATCCCTGGTTGGACAGAAGGCGTTCAACTTATGCCTGTCGGTTCAAAGTTCACGTTTGTTATCCCGCCTGAGTTGGCGTACGGCGCACAAGCAAACCCAAGCATTCCTGCAAACTCAACCTTGGTGTTTGAAGTTGAGCTACTTGATATCGTAAAAGCGGACAAGCCTGCGACTGACGCTGCAACACAGTAATTATGCATTTAAGGGCGCCTCTGCTTGCAGATCGTTGCCGGCATAGACTGTGAGAGAGTAAACAGAACCCAGCCTGAGGCTGGGTTTTTTTATACCTCGAGTTGAAGATGATGGAAGAAACCTGCTGGCTCCTTTCATAAATCTGATAAACTTGCTAGCAAGATTTTAATTTTTATCACTCGCGGTGGTTTTTTACGCTGAGCGAGGCATAGCCCATTCTATTTATGGTCCCGAGGCTCCGGCATCGGGGCGTAGAGACGTAAACACAATGGGCATTAGCAAGGAAGAAGACTAGTGGTATCTACAGATAATTATGGTTCTGATCTGATGGTAGAAAATGATTTGATCGAGCCGCGTAAATTCACTGAGCACGATTACATTATTCTGCGTTCGTATGAAGCCGTGGTAGACGGATTGGCCGCGTTGATTGGCCCATTTTGTGAAATCGTACTGCACTCACTGGCTGATCTGAACACGTCGGCCATCAAAATTGCCAATGGGGAAAATACCGGCCGTAAAGTCGGTTCACCGATCACCGATCTGGCCTTACGTATGCTGCGAGATATTGAAGGCTCGGAGCGCAATTTCTCCCGTGCGTATTTCACCCGTGCCAAAGGCGGCGATTTGATGAAATCCATCACCATTGCTATCCGCAACGGTGAGAACAATATTGTGGGTTTGTTGTGTATTAACGTCAATTTGGATGCACCGTTTTCTCAAATCCTGCAATCGTTCATGCCAACCGATGAAGCCAAACACGCGGCGTCATCCGTGAACTTTGCCAGCGATGTGGATGAGTTGGTCGATCAAACCGTTGAGCGCACGATTGAAGAAATCAACGCCGATAAGAATGTGTCGAACAACGCCAAGAACCGTCAAATCGTGATGGAGTTATATGACAAAGGGATCTTCGACATCAAAGATGCGATTAACCGCGTGGCCGATCGTCTGAACATTTCCAAGCACACGGTTTACCTCTATATTCGTCAACGTAAGACCGAGGACGGCGAAAAGTGATCCAGAACGATGCCCTGAATTATGCGTTAGTGATTGAAGGGCCGGCCTACGGTACACAGTCCGCGCGTTCGGCCTACCAGTTTGCGTTGGCGGTGTTGGAAGAAGGGCACACGTTATCGCGCATCTTTTTCTATCAAGAGGGTGTGCATAATGGGTCTGCCTTAACGGCACCGGCGTCGGATGAATTTGATTTGGTGGCGGCGTGGCAACAATTGGCCCGCGACCATCAGGTGGAATTACACACTTGCGTCGCAGCGGCGTTGCGCCGTGGCATTGTCAGTGCGCAAGAGGCCGAGCAAAATCAGTTACCGGCCTGCAATCTCGCAGCGGGATTTGAACAAGCGGGTCTGGGGGGGCTTGCCGAAGCGCTGCTCACCGCAGATCGCGTGATCCAGTTTTAACCAAGACGAACATGAAGGCGAACATGAAAACAGTAGGGTTTGTTTTTGGCAGTGCGCCACATGGTCGCGCATCCGGCCGCGAAGGGTTGGATGCGGTGTTAGCGACATCGGCATATACCGATGAGATCGCGGTGTTTTTCCACGGTGACGGGGTGTTGCAGCTATTGAAAGGCCAACAGCCTGACGCGATTTTATCACGCGACTACAGTGCGACCTTTAAGATGCTGGATCTTTACGACATTGAAATGATTTATGTGTGTCGGGCGTCATTGGCGGCGCGGGGGCTGACAGAATCCGCGTTATTGATTGATGTGACGGTGTGTGATCGTGATGACTTTGCGCGGCATTTACATGCTTGCCATCGATTGTTGAGCTTTTGAGGTGCCAATGCTGCATATCCTGACGCGTTCCCCGTTTCACTCCTCAGCCTTGGCACAATGCGTTTCGCTGGTAGCGGAAAATGATGCGGTATTGTTGATCCAAGATGCCGTTTTGGCCTCTTTGAGCCAAAATGAAGCATTAACTGCGCTCTCTGCGCGCGGTGTGGAAATTTATTTGCTGGAACCCGACCTGGTCGCGCGTGGTTTAAGTATTATACCAGGGGGTGAACTTCAGTGTGTTGATTATAAAGGTTTTGTTGCCTTGACGTTAGCGCATGAAACGCAATTGAAGTGGGATTAAGTCGGCTTAATTTACCGGAAAAAAACCACAATTGACGGTTGTTTAAGAAATAATCGTTTGAATGATCGCTGGTTATATCTTGACACCTTTGAGTGCGATGCATAAAATTTCGCGTCCTCCTGTTGTTGGGAGGCGGATTTTTCACCTTTACGAAAGTAATATTTCAGGAGCTATTTAATGGCAACTATTAACCAGTTGGTTCGCAAGCCACGTGCAAAGCAAGTTGTAAAAAGCAACGTGCCTGCACTAGAAGCGTGCCCACAGAAGCGTGGTGTATGTACTCGTGTTTACACTACTACACCTAAGAAACCTAACTCAGCACTACGTAAAGTGTGCCGTGTTCGTCTAACAAACGGTTTCGAAGTAACGTCATACATCGGCGGTGAAGGTCACAACCTTCAGGAGCACTCAGTTGTTCTAATCCGTGGCGGTCGTGTTAAAGACCTTCCGGGTGTACGTTACCACACAGTTCGTGGTGCACTTGACTGTGCAGGCGTTAACGACCGTAAACAAGCTCGTTCTAAGTACGGTGTGAAGCGTCCTAAGTCTTAATGGATTCCGTTAAGTAAGGCCAAACACTAAAATTATTTAATTTTGAAGAAACTGAAAAGTTTTGGATAACCTGAAGAAGACAACGGAGAAACTCCATGCCACGTCGTCGCGTAATCGGCCAGCGTAAGATCCTTCCAGATCCTAAGTTCAAATCTGAGCTGCTGGCAAAATTCGTTAACATCCTAATGGTTGACGGTAAAAAATCTACTGCAGAAAAAATTGTTTACACTGCACTAGCAACTATTGCTGAGCGTTCTGGTGAAGAGCACCTAGCAGTATTTGAAAAAGCTCTTGAAAATATTCGTCCAGCGGTAGAAGTTAAATCTCGCCGTGTGGGTGGTTCAACTTACCAGGTGCCTGTAGAAGTACGTCCAGTACGTCGTAATGCACTAGCTATGCGTTGGTTGGTTGAAGCTGCGCGTAAGCGTGGTGAAAAATCTATGGCTCAGCGTCTTGCAGGCGAAATGCTTGATGCGGCTGACAACAAAGGTACTGCTGTTAAGAAACGTGAAGACGTTCACCGTATGGCAGATGCGAACAAAGCGTTCGCACATTACCGCTGGTAATCTAGCCGGTAATACCACTTGGGCACAGCCGGCTTTGCCGGCTGTGCCCAAACCATACTCTAAGGTCCCCCTTAGTAAGAGGATACTGCCGTGGCTCGTAAAACGCCTATCGAGCGCTACCGTAACATCGGTATTTGTGCTCACGTTGACGCCGGTAAAACAACAACTACCGAGCGTATCCTGTTTTATACAGGCTTATCTCACAAAATCGGTGAGGTTCACGACGGCGCTGCTACCATGGACTGGATGGAGCAGGAGCAGGAGCGTGGTATCACTATCACATCTGCTGCCACTACGACCTTCTGGCGTGGTATGGACGCTCAGTTCCCTGAGCATCGCGTCAACATCATCGATACCCCAGGACACGTAGACTTTACGATTGAAGTAGAGCGCTCATTACGTGTACTTGATGGTGCAGTTGTTGTTTTCTGTGGTTCTTCAGGTGTTGAGCCGCAGTCTGAAACCGTTTGGCGTCAGGCTGATAAATACGCAGTGCCGCGTATGGTTTTCGTTAACAAGATGGACCGAGCTGGTGCCGACTTCCTACGTGTTGTTGACCAGATCAAAAACCGTCTTGGTGCGAACCCAGTACCAATCCAGCTAAATATTGGTGCTGAAGAAGAATTTAAAGGCGTTGTTGACCTTATCAAAATGAAGTCAATCAACTGGGATGAATCTGATCAAGGTATGTCATTTACCTACGAAGATATTCCAGCTGACATGATGGATGAAGCTGAGGAATGGCGTCAGAACCTGGTTGAAGCAGCGGCTGAAGCGACGGAAGAGCTGATGGATAAGTACCTTGAAGAAGGTGAACTGTCTGAAGCGGAAATTAAAGCTGGTTTGCGTCAGCGTACCCTCGCGAATGAAATCGTACTTGCAACCTGTGGTTCAGCCTTTAAGAACAAAGGTGTTCAAGCTGTACTTGATGCAGTCATTGAATTCCTGCCTTCGCCAACAGAAGTGAAAGCTATCCGTGGTGAAGACGAAAAAGGTAACGAAGTTGAACGCCATTCAAGCGATGATGAACCTTTCTCAGCGCTTGCGTTTAAAATCGCGACCGACCCGTTTGTTGGTAGTCTGACCTTCATGCGCGTTTATTCTGGTGTGGTAAACTCTGGTGACAGCGTTTACAACTCTGTAAAAGAAAAACGCGAACGCTTTGGCCGTATCGTGCAAATGCATGCGAACAAGCGTGAAGAGATCAAAGAAATCCGTGCGGGTGATATCGCCGCGGCGATTGGTCTGAAAAATGTGACTACAGGTGATACTCTATGTGATATGGATCATAAAGTGATCCTTGAGCGTATGGAATTCCCTGAGCCGGTTATTCAGATTGCTGTTGAACCTCGTTCAAAAGCAGACCAAGAGAAAATGGGTGTCGCGCTAGGTAAACTAGCGGCAGAAGATCCATCTTTCCGCGTCGAAACAGATGAAGAATCTGGCCAAACATTGATTTCAGGTATGGGTGAACTACACCTTGATATCATTGTTGATCGTATGAAGCGTGAATTCAGCGTTGAATGTAACGTTGGTAAGCCTCAGGTGGCATACCGTGAAACTATCCGTGGTAAAACGGAAGTGGAAGGGAAATTTGTTCGCCAGTCAGGTGGTCGCGGTCAATACGGTCACGTATGGCTTAAAATTGAACCAGCAGAGCTTGATGAAGGCTTTGTGTTCGTGGATGAAATTGTCGGTGGTGCGGTACCAAAAGAGTACATCAGTGCTGTTGCTAAAGGTATCGAAGAGCAGATGAACAACGGTGTGCTGGCTGGCTATCCTATATTGGATGTCAAAGCGACGTTGTTCGACGGTTCTTACCATGACGTTGACTCCAACGAAATAGCATTTAAGATTGCCGGTTCTATGGCTTTCAAGAAAGGTGCGCTACAAGCAGATCCTGTTATTCTTGAGCCATTGATGAAAGTTGAAGTAACCACTCCGGAAGATTGGATGGGTGATGTTGTTGGTGACCTTAACCGTCGCCGCGGCATGATCGAAGGTATGGATGAAGGCCCTGCTGGTCTTAAAATCATCCGTGCTAAAGTGCCACTTTCACAAATGTTTGGTTACGCAACTGACTTGCGTTCAGCGACTCAGGGTCGTGCGTCTTATTCGATGGAATTTAGCGAATACGCTGATGTTCCTAAGAATGTCGCCGATGCCATCATCGCAGAACGTGGTTAATCGCAAGATCTATATTGCGCCAATGGCTGTTGGCGCATAAAATAGCAACTTCTGACACGTCCCATATTTAAACTTAGTGGGGCGTATCACAACTAGGAAGGAACACGATCGTGTCTAAAGAAAAATTCGAACGCGTAAAACCGCACGTTAACGTTGGTACAATCGGCCACGTCGACCACGGTAAAACAACTCTAACTGCTGCTATCTGTACTACACTTGCAAAAGTGTACGGTGGTGTTGCTAAAGATTTCGCATCTATCGATAACGCTCCAGAAGAGCGCGAGCGCGGTATCACAATCAACACTTCTCACGTAGAGTACGATACTCCTACTCGTCACTACGCACACGTTGACTGCCCAGGACACGCCGATTATGTTAAAAACATGATCACTGGTGCTGCGCAGATGGACGGTGGTATCCTAGTTGTTGCTGCAACTGATGGYCCTATGCCTCAGACGCGTGAGCACATCCTACTAGGCCGTCAGGTTGGTATTCCTTACATCATCGTGTTCATGAACAAGTGTGACATGGTTGATGACGAAGAACTACTAGAACTAGTAGAAATGGAAGTTCGTGAACTTCTTTCTGAGTACGACTTCCCAGGTGACGATTGCCCAGTAATCATGGGTTCTGCTCTAGGCGCTCTAAACGGCGAAGAGCAGTGGGAAGCTAAAGTTATCGAGCTTGCTGAAGCACTAGATAGCTACATCCCAGAACCAGAGCGTGCGATCGATCGTCCGTTCATCCTACCTATCGAAGACGTATTCTCAATCCAGGGCCGTGGTACWGTTGTTACTGGTCGTGTTGAGCAGGGTATCGTTCGCGTAGGTGACGAAGTTGCTATCATCGGTATCAAAGACACTATCACTACTACATGTACTGGTGTTGAGATGTTCCGTAAGCTTCTTGACGAAGGCCGTGCTGGTGAGAACGTTGGTGTTCTTCTACGTGGTACTAAGCGTGACGAAGTTGAACGTGGTCAGGTTCTTGCTAAGCCAGGTTCAATCACTCCACACACTACTTTCACTTCAGAAATCTATGTGCTTTCTAAAGATGAAGGCGGTCGTCACACTCCTTTCTTCAAAGGTTACCGTCCACAGTTCTACTTCCGTACAACTGACGTAACAGGTACTATCGAACTGCCAGAAGGCGTTGAAATGGTAATGCCTGGTGATAACATCTCTATGACTGTTACTCTAATCGCGCCAATCGCGATGGACGAAGGTCTACGTTTTGCTATCCGTGAAGGCGGCCGTACTGTAGGTGCGGGTGTTGTTGCTACAATCGTTGAATAATATTTGACGACTAGGCACGAAAAAGGGCATCATTTGATGCCCTTTTTCTGCGCTCAATCCTGAAGTAGTGTGTTTTTTGCTCAGGTGCGTAGAGAAAAATTTTTATTCATATGAAGTTTTTTCTATGTAATTAAAGCTTTAGGGCTTTCCTTCATTGTAGGCCTCGCAAATGCGGGGTTATTTTCGTCTATATTGAGACTAGTTACAGGTTGGTTGTATGAAAGCGAATGCCGAAAACCAAAGCAATTCTAGCAATATGGATGGCCTTAAGTGGGCTGCCGTATTTGCTTTGCTAGCTGCCGCTGTGGTTGGTAATTACCTGTACAGTGACGTTTCTGTCGTATGGCGTGCTGCTGCTATCATTGTCCTTGTGGCAATGGCTGGTGGTGTTGCTGCGCTGACAGACAAAGGTAAAACCGCGATTGCATTTGCACGCGAATCGCGCATGGAAGTCCGCAAGGTAGTATGGCCTACTCGTCAGGAAGCTACGCAGACAACCTTTATAGTTTTAGCTGTCACTGTCATTATGGCGTTAGCCTTATGGGGTATCGACGGCATCATGGTCCGTTTGGTCCGCCTAGTTACCGGTGTGTGAGGTAAGAGTTCATGAGCGAAGCTCCAAAAAAACGATGGTATGTTGTACAGGCCTTCTCTGGTTTTGAAGGTCGTGTAGCGCAATCACTACGTGAGCATATTAAAATGCACGGCATGGAAGAGCACTTTGAAGAAGTGCTTGTTCCAACTGAAGAAGTTGTTGAAGTGCGTGCTGGCCAGCGTCGCAAGAGCGAGCGAAAGTTCTTCCCTGGCTATGTGCTTGTACAGATGGTGATGAACGATGAAACGTGGCATCTAGTACGTAGTATCCCTCGTGTAATGGGGTTCATCGGCGGTACTTCAGACCGTCCGGCTCCTATCTCTGATAAAGAGGCCGATGCGATTCTTAACCGTCTAGAGAAAGCAAGTGAATCTCCGGTTCACAAAACTGTCTTTGAACCGGGCGAAGTTGTCCGTGTTACTGATGGTCCGTTTGCTGACTTTAACGGTGTCGTAGAACACGTTGACTACGATAAGAGCCGCGTGAAAGTATCGGTATCCATTTTCGGCCGTGCCACTCCAGTAGAATTGGAATTTGGCCAGGTTGAAAAAAGCTGAGCAATAAATAGTCAGCTTTAGTTGTCAGGGGCGTGGAATTGGACTATAATTTCGCGCCCTTTCGTTAGACGGGGAGTCTGTTTTGAGAAATAGACGTTTGAACCCAAATTTAGGTAGATAGCAATGGCTAAAAAAGTAGAAGCGTACATCAAGCTGCAGGTTGCAGCTGGTGCAGCAAACCCAAGTCCACCGGTTGGTCCTGCTCTAGGTCAACACGGCGTGAACATCATGGAATTCTGTAAAGCGTTTAACGCAAAAACTGATTCAATGGAGAAAGGTCTTCCTACTCCAGTTGTAATCACAGTTTACAGTGACCGTTCTTTCACGTTCATTACTAAGACTCCACCTGCTGCAGTTCTTCTTAAGAAAGCAGCTGGCCTTAAGTCTGGTTCTGGCCGTCCAAACACTGAGAAAGTGGGTACAATCACTGACGCTCAGATCCAAGAGATCGCAGAAACTAAAGCTGCGGACATGACTGGTGCTGACATCGAAGCTATGAAGCGTTCGATTGCTGGTACTGCTCGTTCAATGGGTCTAGTGGTAGAGGGTTAATAGAATGGCTAAACTAACTAAGCGCATGCGCGTTATCCGCGACAAAGTAGATTCTTCTCGCGAGTACGACATCAACGAAGCTGTTGCTCTTCTTAAAGAACTAGCGACTGCTAAATTCGTAGAGTCTGTAGACGTTGCTGTTAACCTAGGCATTGATGCACGTAAATCTGACCAGAACGTTCGTGGCGCAACAGTGCTGCCACACGGTACTGGCCGTGACATCCGCGTAGCGGTATTCACTCAGGGTGCAAACGCTGAAGCTGCTAAAGAAGCTGGTGCTGATCTAGTAGGTATGGAAGATCTTGCTGAGCAAGTGAAGAAAGGCATCATGGACTTCGACGTAGTTATCGCATCTCCAGATGCAATGCGCGTTGTTGGCCAGCTAGGTACCATCCTTGGTCCTCGCGGTCTAATGCCAAACCCTAAAGTTGGTACTGTAACACCTAACGTTGCTGAAGCGGTTAAGAACGCTAAAGCGGGTCAGGTTCGTTACCGTAACGACAAAAACGGCATCATCCACACTACTATCGGTAAAGTGGACTTCGATGCTGCACAACTAAAAGAGAACCTAGAATCTCTTCTAGTTGCACTGAAGAAAGCGAAGCCTTCTTCAGCGAAAGGTACTTTCATTAAGAAAGTAAGCATCTCTACCACTATGGGTGCAGGTGTAGCGCTAGACCAGAATACTCTGGAAGCTAACGCAAACTAATTTGCAGAAACGTCAAATTAGTGTATAATTTGGCGTTTCCGAATTCATGGCTAAGGTTAATTGGCAACAGTTGACCTTCGTCAAAGACCGTAGGCGTCTGACTTTTCGGGGTTTGACTTAATATCACCTACGTAGACGGTGCCAGAACATGATTGATGTAAGTCTTTCTTGGATCTGCGCCGTACAAGCTCTCCTGCTATTTTGGCAGCGAGTGGTGTAAATACTGGGGTAACCCAGATAATCCAGGAGCAAATCCAATGGCCTTGAATCTTCAAGACAAAAAAGCAATTGTTGCTGAAGTCAACGAAGCTGCCAATGGTGCCCTGTCTGCAGTTGTTGCTGACTCTCGTGGCGTTGCTGTGGGTGCGATGACTTCTCTACGTAAACAAGCTCGTGAAAACGGCGTTTACCTGAAAGTTGTTCGTAACACACTAGCACGTCGTGCTGTTGAAGGTACTGCTTTTGAATGTCTTACTGAGACGTTCATTGGTCCTTCACTGATCGGTTTCTCTAATGAGCACCCAGGTGCTGCAGCGCGTCTTTTCAAAGACTTCGCTAAAGAGAACAAAGATTTCGAGATCAAAGCTGCTGCATACGAAGGCGCTGTTGTTAACGCTGAAGTACTAGCAACTCTACCAACTTACGACGAAGCTATCGCACGCCTAATGATGTGCATGAAAGAAGCGTCTGCTGGTAAACTTGTACGTACTATCGCTGCAGTACGTGATCAGAAAGAAGAAGCTGCTGCTTAATCGCAGAGTTTTATCTGATTACTATTTACATTAATTGTTGATTTTTTAAAGAGAATTGTTATGTCTATCACTAACGAGCAAATCCTAGACGCAGTTGCAGAAATGTCTGTAATGCAGGTTGTTGAGCTAATCGAAGCAATGGAAGAGAAATTCGGTGTTACTGCTGCAGCTGCAGTTGTAGCAGGCGGCGCAGCTGCAGACGCAGCTGAAGAGCAAACTGAATTCGACGTAATCCTAACTGCTGCTGGCCCTAACAAAGTACAGGTTATCAAAGCTGTACGTGGCGCAACTGGCCTAGGTCTTAAAGAAGCTAAAGCTGTAGTTGACAACGCTCCTTCTGCACTTAAAGAAGGCGTTGACAAAGCAGAAGCTGACGCTCTTAAAGCTCAGCTAGAAGAAGCTGGTGCTTCTGTTGAAATTAAGTAATATATACTTAGTTTCTTAGCCTTAATTGGCTAATGGCTGGTGGCTAAATGCCACCGGCCTTTTTGCGCTGTAGGGTACTGGTGTTTTCACATTGTTTTTCAACCACTACCTGAGCAAAAAACAGCCCTGCTTCCCAGGACTGTTCCTACCAAAAAAACAGTGTTACTAGTCACTGCTCCTCGTTTTGAGCAGTTTGGATCACTTATCAGCGATCTGAGGAACCTATGGTTTACTCTTATACCGAGAAAAAGCGTATCCGTAAGGATTTTGGTAAGCGTCCACAAGTGTTGGACATACCATACTTGCTGTCGATCCAGCTTGAGTCTTTTAAAAAGTTCATCGAGCAGGATCCAGAAGGGCACTACGGTCTAGAAGCTGCCTTTCGTTCTGTTTTTCCAATTCAGAGCTATAACGGCAATTCCGAGCTGCAATACGTTAGCTATCGTCTCGGTGAGCCGGTCTTCGATGTTAAAGAATGTCAGATTCGTGGCGTAACGTACTCTGCGCCCCTACGCGTGAAGCTTCGTCTTGTCATGTATGATAAAGACGCACCAGCTGGCACCGTAAAAGACATCAAAGAACAAGAAGTTTACATGGGCGAAATTCCGCTCATGACAGATAACGGTACATTCGTTATTAACGGTACCGAGCGGGTTATCGTATCCCAGCTACACCGTAGTCCGGGTGTCTTCTTCGACAGCGATAAGGGTAAAACCCACTCCTCAGGTAAAGTGCTTTATAACGCACGCGTAATCCCATACCGTGGTTCATGGTTGGATTTCGAATTTGATCCTAAGGATAGCGTCTTTGTACGTATCGACCGTCGTCGTAAGCTTCCAGCTTCTATCATTCTACGTGCGCTAGGTTACACAACCGAGCAGATCCTTGACATGTTCTTCGATAAAGTAAACTTCGAAGTTCAGGGCAAATCTCTGGTTATGGAACTGGTACCTGATCGTCTTCGTGGCGAAACTGCAAGCTTTGATATCGAAGCAAACGGTAAGGTATACGTAGAACAAGGTCGCCGTATTACAGCTCGCCATATCCGCCAGCTGTCTAAAGACGGTGTTGACCAAATTGAAGTACCTGTTGAATACATCGTAGGTAAAATTTCGGCACGTGATTACGTGAACGAAGAAACCGGCGAACTGATTGCAGCAGCAAACCAAGAATTGAGCCTAGAGACATTGGCATTGCTTTCACAAGCAGGCTACAAGTCACTAGAAGTTCTTTTCACCAATGATCTGGATTTCGGTCCGTACATGTCTGATACCTTGCGTGTTGACAGTACGACTGACCGCTTGAGTGCGCTAGTTGAAATCTACCGCATGATGCGCCCTGGCGAGCCGCCAACGCGTGAAGCAGCAGAGCAGCTTTTTGAAAGCTTGTTCTTCTCTGAAGATCGTTACGATCTTTCAGCTGTGGGCCGCATGAAGTTCAACAGCTCACTGGGCCGCGAAGAAACGACAGGTGCAGGTATCCTTGACCATGCCGATATCATTGAAGTGATGCGTCGCTTGATTGATATTCGTAACGGTAAAGGCGAAGTGGACGATATCGACCACCTTGGTAACCGTCGTATCCGCTCTGTTGGTGAAATGGCAGAAAACCAATTCCGTGTTGGTCTTGTGCGTGTTGAGCGTGCTGTTAAAGAGCGCCTAAGCCTAGGCGATCTTGATGCAGTGATGCCTCAAGATCTTATCAACGCCAAGCCAATTTCTGCGGCAGTGAAAGAGTTCTTTGGCTCTTCTCAGTTGTCTCAGTTTATGGACCAGAACAACCCGTTGTCAGAAGTTACTCACAAACGTCGTATTTCGGCGCTTGGTCCAGGTGGTCTGACGCGTGAACGTGCTGGCTTTGAAGTTCGAGATGTACACGCGACTCACTACGGTCGTCTATGTCCTATCGAAACGCCAGAAGGTCCAAACATCGGTCTGATCAACTCACTGTCTGCTTTTGCACAGTGTAACCCTTACGGTTTCTTGGAAACGCCATACCGTAAAGTGATCGATGGCAAGGTAACCGAAGAAATCGATTACCTATCTGCTATCGAAGAAGGTCAGTACGTTATTGCTCAGGCTAACGCCGTGCTTAACGACGATGGTTCATTTGCGGATGAATTGATCACAGCTCGTCAGAAAGGTGAATCAGGCCTGCACCCACGTGACCATGTTCAATACATGGACGTTGCAACCAACCAGGTTGTATCAGTGGCTGCTTCTCTGATCCCGTTCCTAGAACACGATGATGCTAACCGTGCCCTTATGGGTGCGAACATGCAACGTCAGGCCGTTCCAACACTGCGTGCTGACAAGCCGCTAGTTGGTACAGGTATTGAGCGTAACGTAGCGGTTGACTCCGGTGTAACAGCCGTAGCTAAACGTGGCGGTATGGTTCAGTCAGTAGATGCATCTCGAATCGTTATCAAAGTTAACGAAGAAGAGCTAGTACCAGGTGAAGCTGGTATTGATATCTACAACCTGACTAAATACACCCGTTCTAACCAGAATACATGTATCAACCAGCGTCCAACAGTGATGCCGGGTGAGCCTGTTTCTCGTGGCGACGTACTTGCTGATGGTCCTTCAACCGACCTTGGTGAGCTAGCTCTTGGCCAGAACATGCGTATCGCGTTCATGCCTTGGAACGGTTACAACTTCGAAGACTCCATCTTGGTTTCTGAGCGTGTTGTACAGGAAGATCGCCTGACAACTATCCACATTCAAGAGCTATCTTGTGTGGCGCGTGATACCAAGCTAGGCGCAGAAGAGATCACAGCGGATATCCCTAACGTGGGTGAAGCTGCACTTTCTAAGCTTGATGAGTCAGGTATCGTTTACATCGGTGCTGAAGTGAAGGGTGGTGACATCCTTGTTGGTAAAGTGACACCTAAGGGTGAAACGCAGCTGACACCTGAAGAGAAGCTACTACGTGCTATCTTCGGTGAGAAAGCCTCTGACGTTAAAGATTCATCTCTACGTGTACCAAACTCTGTGTCTGGTACGATCATCGACGTTCAAGTCTTTACTCGCGATGGCGTAGAAAAAGACAAGCGTGCGCTTGAAATCGAAGAGATGCAGCTGAAAGAAGCGAAGAAAGACATCACAGAAGAATTCCAGATCCTTGAGGGTGGTCTTCTTGCTCGTGTTCGTACGCTTCTACTGGCTTCTGGCTACAGCGAAGATCGACTAATGTCGATGGACCGTGAAAAGCTATTTGGTCAGACGTTGGATGACGAAGGTCAGCAAAACCTACTTGAGCAACTTGCTGAGCAGTACGACGAACTGAAAGCTGAGTTCGATAAGAAATTTGAAACCAAGCGCCGTAAGATCACTCAGGGTGATGACCTAGCGCCAGGTGTCCTTAAGATTGTTAAGGTCTACCTAGCTGTTAAGCGTCGTATCCAGCCTGGTGATAAGATGGCGGGTCGTCACGGTAACAAGGGTGTAATCTCTAAGATCAACCCTGTCGAAGACATGCCGTACGATGAAAAAGGTCAGACAGTTGATATCGTACTAAACCCATTGGGTGTACCGTCTCGTATGAACATCGGTCAGATCTTGGAGACTCACTTGGGTCTTGCAGCGAAAGGTATCGGTGACAAACTTAACGAGATGCTTAAGCAGCAGCAGGAACTTCATCAGTTCCGTAACTTCCTGCAGAAAGTGTACGATCTAGGCGATACTCGTCAGAACGTAGACATTGCAGAGCTAAGTGATGCTGAAGTACGCACACTGGTTCAGAACCTGCGTAAGGGTCTACCAATCGCGACACCTGTCTTTGACGGTGCGCCAGAATCTTCTATTAAAGAGCTTCTGAAGTTGGGTGATCTACCAGAATCTGGTCAGCTAACATTGTTTGATGGTCGTACCGGTGACAAGTTTGAGCGTCCTGTAACTGTTGGTTACATGTACATGCTGAAACTGAACCACTTGGTTGATGACAAGATGCATGCCCGTTCTACCGGTTCTTACAGCCTTGTTACTCAGCAGCCGCTGGGTGGTAAAGCGCAGTTCGGTGGTCAGCGTTTCGGTGAGATGGAAGTGTGGGCACTAGAAGCATACGGTGCAGCATACACCCTACAGGAAATGCTAACTGTTAAGTCGGATGACGTTAACGGCCGTACGAAGATGTATAAGAACATCGTCGATGGCGACCATCGTATGGAACCTGGTATGCCGGAATCGTTCAACGTATTGTTGAAAGAAATCCGCTCGTTGGGTATCAACATCGAGCTGGAAGACGAATAAGCCTCGGTTTAATACCAAGATTTATTAGTTACTCCGGTATCAATATGAAGGCGCCAGTAGACTGGCGCCTTTATGGGTCAACTCCTCACAGGAGCCGAATGTGAAAGACTTACTTAAGTTTCTGAAAGCCCAGCACAAGACTGAAGAATTTGATGCAATCAAAATCGGTCTTGCTTCACCTGACATGATCCGTTCATGGTCTTTCGGTGAAGTTAAAAAGCCAGAAACCATTAACTACCGTACCTTTAAGCCTGAGCGTGACGGCCTATTCTGTGCACGTATCTTTGGCCCGGTAAAAGACTACGAGTGTCTTTGTGGCAAATATAAGCGCCTGAAGCACCGTGGTGTTATCTGTGAAAAATGTGGTGTTGAAGTTACTCAGACTAAAGTACGCCGTGAGCGTATGGGTCACATCGAGCTAGCTTCTCCTGTTGCCCACATCTGGTTCCTAAAGTCACTACCGTCTCGTATCGGCCTGTTAATGGACATGCCACTACGTGATATCGAACGTGTACTTTACTTCGAATCTTACGTTGTAATCGAACCTGGTATGACCAACCTTGAGCGTAGCCAGCTACTGTCAGAAGAGCAGTACTTGGATGCACTTGAAGAGTGGGGCGACGAGTTCGACGCGAAGATGGGTGCCGAAGCTGTTCAAGCATTGCTTGGCAACATGGACCTACACGCAGAAATCGAACTGATGCGCGAAGAGTTGGAAGAAACTAACTCTGAAACCAAGCGTAAGAAACTGACCAAGCGTCTGAAGCTTGTAGAAGCATTCTTGCAGTCAGGTAACAACCCTGAGTGGATGATCCTGTCTGTACTACCAGTACTTCCGCCGGACCTTCGTCCGTTGGTACCGCTAGACGGCGGCCGTTTCGCGACTTCAGATCTGAACGATCTGTACCGTCGTGTTATCAACCGTAACAACCGTCTGAAGCGTCTACTGGATCTAGCAGCGCCTGATATCATCGTACGTAACGAAAAGCGTATGTTGCAGGAATCTGTTGATGCATTGCTTGATAACGGTCGTCGTGGCCGCGCAATCACAGGTTCTAACAAGCGTCCTCTGAAATCTTTGGCTGACATGATCAAAGGTAAGCAGGGTCGTTTCCGTCAGAACTTGCTTGGTAAGCGTGTTGACTACTCAGGTCGTTCTGTTATCACCGTAGGTCCATACCTACGTCTGCACCAGTGTGGTCTTCCTAAGAAGATGGCACTAGAGCTATTTAAGCCATTCATCTACGGCAAGCTTGAAACTCGTGGCCTAGCGACGACGATCAAAGCCGCTAAGAAGATGGTTGAGCGTGAAGAAGCGGTTGTTTGGGATATCCTGGACGAAGTGATTCGCGAACACCCAGTAATGCTTAACCGTGCACCAACATTGCACCGTCTAGGTATTCAGGCATTCGAACCAGTACTGATCGAAGGTAAAGCGATTCAGCTTCACCCACTAGTGTGTGCGGCATACAACGCCGACTTCGATGGTGACCAGATGGCGGTACACGTACCTCTAACTCTGGAAGCACAGCTTGAAGCACGTGCACTGATGATGTCTACCAACAACATCCTATCGCCAGCGTCTGGTGATCCGATCATCGTACCTTCTCAGGACGTTGTATTGGGTCTTTACTACATGACGCGTGATCGTATCAACGCGAAGGGTGAAGGCATGTACCTAGCGGGTCCTGCGGAAGCTGAAAAAGCTTACCAAACAGGTCACGCTGAGCTGCACTCACGTGTGAAAGTGCGTATTACTCAGTTCGTGAAAGACGAGCAGGGTAACTTGGTTGAAGATACTAAGCTGGTTGATACGACTGTTGGTCGTGCAATGCTATGGAAGATCGTACCAAAAGGTCTACCGTACAGCCTAGTTAACACCGAAGCACTGGGTAAGAAGCAAATTTCTAAACTGCTTAACACTTGTTACCGTGAACTGGGCATGAAAGAGACTGTCGTCTTTGCTGACCAGATCATGTACACAGGTTTTGCTTACGCGGCACTGTCTGGTGTGTCTGTTGGTATTGACGATATGGTCATTCCAGATGCGAAATACACCAAGATCGCAGAAGCTGAAGCAGAAGTTGCTGAAATTCAAGAGCAGTTCCAGTCAGGTCTTGTTACCGCTGGCGAACGTTACAACAAAGTTATCGATATCTGGGCGACCGCGAATGAGCAGGTTGCTAAGGCGATGATGGATAACCTGTCTTTCGACACTGTTATCAACCGTGACGGCGAAGAAGAACAGCAGAAATCGTTCAACAGCGTTTACATGATGGCCGACTCAGGTGCGCGTGGTTCTGCCGCTCAGATCCGTCAGCTAGCAGGTATGCGTGGTCTGATGGCTAAGCCGGATGGCTCAATCATCGAAACACCGATCACGGCAAACTTCCGTGAAGGTCTGAACGTACTTCAGTACTTTATCTCAACGCACGGTGCTCGTAAGGGTCTTGCGGATACAGCATTGAAGACAGCGAACTCCGGTTACTTGACTCGTCGTCTAGTAGACGTAGCACAGGACGTAGTAATTACTACGGATGACTGTGGTACTTACGCTGGTATGACGATGATGCCACTGGTTGAAGGTGGTGACGTTAAAGAGCCGCTAGGTTCTCGCGTTCTTGGCCGTGTGGTTGCTGAAGATGTGATGAAGCCAGGTACTGAAGAAGTACTTGCGCCTCGTAATACCCTTCTTGATGAGAAGTGGTGTGACATCCTAGAAGCGAACTCGGTTGACCTTGTTAAAGTACGTTCTGTTGTAACGTGTGAAAACGACTTCGGTTGCTGTAAGTTCTGTTACGGTCGTGACCTTGCTCGTGGTCACCTAGTGAACCAAGGTGAAGCGGTTGGTGTTGTTGCAGCACAGTCAATCGGTGAACCAGGTACACAGTTGACGATGCGTACGTTCCACATCGGTGGTGCAGCATCTGCAGCCGCTGCGGAAAACAGCATTCAGGTTAAGAACAACGGTTCTGTGAAACTGCAGAATGCGAAGTTCGTAATCAACAACGACGGCAAGCTAGTTATCACGTCTCGTGCCTCTGAAATGACTATCATTGATGAGTTCGGCCGTATTAAAGAAAACTACAAACTGCCATACGGTTCTCACCTAACTAAAGGTGAAGGCCAAGACGTTGCAGCTGGCGAAGTTATCGCTAACTGGGATCCGCACACAATGCCAATCATCACTGAAGTGGCAGGTCGTATCCAGTTCGTTGACTTGATTGATGGTGTAACAGTTTCTCGTCAAACTGATGAGCTAACGGGTCTGTCTATGATTACTGTTCTTGACGCTGCAGAGCGTACAAGTGCGGGTAAAGACATGCGTCCAACCGTTAAGCTTGTTGATGAGAATGGTCATGATGTAATGATCGCCGGCACTGAAATGCCAGCTCAGTACTTCTTGCCAGGTAAAGCAATCATCCAGCTTGAAGATGGTGCAATGGTTGGTATCGGTGATACGCTAGCTCGTATCCCACAGGCATCTGGCGGTACGAAAGATATCACCGGTGGTCTACCACGCGTTGCTGACCTATTCGAAGCGCGTAAGCCGAAAGAACCTGCAATCCTTGCTGAAATCACAGGTACTGTGTCATTCGGTAAAGAGACGAAAGGCAAGCGTCGTCTTATCATCACACCTGCTGAAGGCAACGTGTACGAAGAAATGGTACCTAAGTGGCGCCAGCTAAACATCTTCGAAGGTGATAAGGTCGAAAAAGGTGATGTAATCGCCGATGGTCCAGAGGCTCCACACGATATCTTGCGTCTACGTGGTGTTCACGCCGTCGCAGACTACATCGTGAACGAGGTTCAGGAAGTTTACCGTCTCCAGGGCGTTAAGATTAACGATAAGCACATTGAAACGATCATTCGTCAGATGCTGCGTAAAGTGACAATCACAACGGCTGGTGACTCTGAGTTCCTACCTGGTGAGCAGGTTGAATACTCTCGCGTGACGATTGCAAACCGTAAGCTAGAAGCTGAAGGCAAGCTAATCGCAACATACGAGCGTGATCTTCTTGGTATCACTAAGGCGTCGCTAGCGACTGAATCGTTCATCTCAGCAGCATCGTTCCAGGAAACGACGCGCGTACTAACAGAAGCTGCGGTTTCTGGTAAGCGTGACGAACTGCGCGGTCTGAAAGAGAACGTAATCGTGGGTCGTCTGATCCCAGCGGGTACCGGTTTCGCGTACCACCAGGGTCGTCAGCGTAACCGCGATGCAGAGCTAGAGCCAATGGCACCTCAAGTAGACGCAGAGCAAGCATCGCAAGATCTTGCGGCACTACTGAATGCAGGCCTAAACGACGACTAAACCTTCGGGTGATGTTATCGGATTGATTGAAAAGGGTACCTTTGGGTACCCTTTTTTATTGCCTGCAGAAAAGCAATAGAAAAGGGTATGCGCAAGAAAAGGGACGATTACAACAGGGTGAAGACAAGATGATGACCAAGCGAGAGCCGATGGCGCACGATGCTTGAGCTGGGGAAAAAATAGCAAGCAAACGCCAGCCCAAGAGGTGGGCTGGAGAATGAGGGACAGGCGAGAAGCGTCGATTAAGCGCCGGGTGGGCAGGCGAGGCTTTCGCTGATCAATTCGATGAGCCCATCTTCAAGGGCAAAACGGATTTCGACTAATTCACCAATGGCGGATAAATCGCTGTCAAATTCAGACCATTCCAGATCATCTTCACTGATCTCAGTATATTTTTCGGTAAAATTGAGAAGGGGATCGGTAGTCTGAGTGATTTGCGCATAAACCTGTGAGATTTCTGCGGTGGGGGAGTAGCCCGTCGCGTTCCAACGTGCCATAACCATGTCATAGATTTTAAAATGGCCTTCCGAGATGTAGTCGACCAATTGCTGGCTAAACAATTGAAGTTGGTCGGAGGTCGGCAGTTGACGTTGTTTAGTTTCAAACGGGGGCAATCCGGCTAATTTGCAGTAATCAATTAGCAGTTGCTGTCGCGACATGAGCCAGTGGTCAATCACATCACTGGTGCCACCCCATTGTTTTTGTACTTGCTCAAATTTGCTTAACATGACCATGCCCTCATGATCTACAGTACCGAGGCAGGGGTACTGGAAACGATACCTGTCAATCTCTTAAAAAAGAGAACCTTGTGTTACGGATTCACTTCCGTATAAGTTTAGATTGCCAGTAAAAGGGATACCCTGCAAGGATGGATGTGACGTTGATGTTAAAAAAACAAGAAAATGCCTATTGGTGCGTAGTGAAAGAAAGGAATTTGTATCTTGAAAATCATACACTTCCGTTCAAATGTGCGAGCGATCTCAATTTTGATACGACAGAGGCAAGGCTGATTGGCCATTGCCAAGAACACCCGGTTTATTGGCTTGAAGCGCCAGATAACGCCAACATGGCGGATTTTTATAGCCAGAGGGAATTGCTGTGTGCCGAGGCGGATCTCTTTCAATTAGCCGGGCGCGCAACGCAATTATCCCATATGCTGCACACACAGCGTTTCTGTGCGCAATGTGGCTCGGAATGCCAGTATGGCGACGCAGAGGTCGCCATGGTGTGTACCGGCTGCCATACGCCGCATTATCCTCGCGTGTCACCGTGTGTGATTGTGGCAGTGCGTAAAGACGATAAAATCTTGCTGGCGCAACACCCTCGGCACAAAACCGGTATGTACACCGTGATTGCAGGCTTTGTCGAAGCCGGCGAAACCTTAGAGCAGTGTGTGGCACGAGAGATCAAAGAAGAGACCGGCATTGAGGTGGACAACATCCGTTACTTTGGCAGTCAGCCGTGGGCGTTTCCGTCGAACCTGATGATGGCCTTTTTGGCCGATTATGCGAGTGGCGAATTGCGCCCGGATTATACCGAGTTGACGGATGCGCTATGGGCGACGGCAGAGACTTTGCCAGAGGTGGCCCCAAAAGGGACGATTGCGCGATCCTTGATTGATCAAACATTGATCCTGATGGCCGGATCGCAGGCATAAAAAAACCCTCCGCGAGGAGGGGTAAGGTGCAGTTACTTGCTTTCTACGAGCAAAATCATTGTTATTATTGCTAGCGCGCAGTTTTTGTACCATGACTGGACTGCGTGCCGCAAATCTGGTGACTAGATTGTTACCATAAACTTGATCCGGTTAACAAATGGCCTGTTTTGTTGGACGTCGGGAGTGATACAATAGCGTCAGAATAAAACCATGGAGTCCCTAATGAGCGAATTAAAGAATGACCGCTACCTACGCGCTTTGCTAAAGCAGCCGGTAGATTGCACCCCTGTATGGATGATGCGCCAAGCCGGCCGTTACCTACCGGAATACCGTGCAACACGTGGCGTAGCAGGAGACTTCATGTCGCTATGCAAAAATGCGGAGTTAGCCAGTGAGGTGACGCTACAGCCCCTACGCCGTTTCCCATTGGATGCGGCGATCCTGTTCTCTGACATTCTGACGATCCCGGATGCAATGGGCTTGGGTCTGTACTTTGAAGCGGGTGAAGGGCCGAAGTTCGAGCGTCCGATCACGTGTAAAGCCGATGTTGATAAGATCGGCCTGCCGGATCCAGAAGGTGAACTGCAGTACGTGATGAATGCCGTGCGTCAGATCCGTAAAGATCTACAGGGCGAAGTGCCATTGATCGGATTCTCTGGCAGCCCATGGACGCTAGCGACCTACATGGTTGAAGGTGGTAGCTCAAAAGCATTCACCAAGATCAAAAAGATGATGTACGCCGAGCCACAAACTCTGCACCTGCTGTTGGATAAGTTGGCGGACAGCGTGACAGAATACCTTAATGCCCAGATCAAAGCCGGTGCACAATCGGTAATGATTTTTGATACATGGGGCGGGGTACTGACACCACGTGATTACAACCTCTTCTCGCTGCAGTACATGCACAAGATTGTGGATGGTCTGATCCGTGAAAACGATGGCCGTCGCGTACCCGTGACGCTGTTCACCAAAAACGGTGGCATGTGGCTAGAGCAAATCGCCGCCACCGGTTGTGATGCAGTGGGCCTTGATTGGACCATTAACATCGCCGACGCGAAAGCACGCATTGGTGACAAAGTGGCGCTGCAAGGCAACATGGATCCGTCTATGCTGTACGCCCAACCAGAGCGTATTCGTGAGGAAGTCGCAACGATCCTTGAAGGCTTCGGTGACGGTGGTACAGGCCACGTGTTTAACCTTGGTCACGGTATCCACCTGGATGTGCCGCCTGAAAATGCTGGCGTATTCGTGGACGCGGTGCACGAACTGTCTAAGCCATACCATAAGTAACGGTTTTTAGGGGCGAGTACCGAGGTACGAGTATCTCGGAAAAGTAAAAATGAAAACACGCCTTTTTGGGCGTGTTTTTTTAATCTATGAGGTTATATGGCATCATATTTAATATATGGTGATTCGCTAGTTATTTCGAGGTATGAATAGTAGTCTTCTCTATCAGTGTCTAACCCATTTCCAGTCGTCAATACTTTCTCTACTATAATTTCATTATTGACACGAATTTGTGCTTTAATTTGATCTATCAATTCAAATTCACCTACTGTGAATTCTCCTTGAGAGCACAGTTCTTCAAGGTTAATTATTTCTGATGAGATTAAATTTTCCTTTGATTTAATATCCAGTAATAACTCACCAGTTACATGGTCATCGCATTTAGTT